>CALKYL010000346.1 GCA_938003515.1 uncultured bacterium | reverse complement strand
CTACAACCCGCGCGACCGCGTCCCGACAAGCCGCCGCACCGGCTCGGTCTCCCCGACGCTGCGCGGCCGCACGACGACCCCGGTCGGGACCGTGGGCTCCGCCGGCGCCCGAGCGCGGCTCGTGCCGCGCGCCGCGGCGCCGCGGCTCGGCTCGATCAACCGCTTCACGACCGCGCGGGTCCTGCCGCGCGCCGGCTACTTCGGCAGCTACGGCTATCGCTGGGGCACGAACCGCTTCGCGTGCGGCTCGGTGTGGAACGGCTGGTGGGGCGGCGCCTACGGCTACGGCTTCTGCTCCCCGTTCTACCGGCCGTGGCGATTCGGCTTCGGCTTCGGCCTCGGAGGCTGGGGCTTCGCCGGCTTCGATCCGTGGTGCTGGAACGTCGCGGTGCTGTCGCCCTACTGGGCGTTCCGCACGTCCTACTGGAACACCTGCTACCAGGACGCCTGGTGGAACGGCTGGTGCAGCCCGTACGGCCTCGCGTCGAGCTACTGGTGGTACCCGACGTCGACCTACTGCCCGACCTACCTCTACGTGCCGAGCAGCGCCGCGGTCGTCGTCGACAGCGGCTACCTCGCGCCCGAGGTGGAGGTGCCGGTCGACACGACGGAGTCGGAGACGATCGTCGCGGGCAGCGCCGGCGTCGGCAGCGCGCGCGCGACCGACGAGCCCGCCGAAGAGGCGTCGGGCACGCTGACGCTCGCGACGAAGTACGTCGAGCTCGGCGACTTCTACTTCCGCGCGGGCCGCTACGAAGACGCGGCCGAGGCCTACGCGAAGGCGCGCAACTACGCGCCGGCCGATGCCTCGGTGCACTTCGTGCTCGCCGACGCGGTGTTCGCGAACGGCGACTACCACTACGCGGCGTTCCTGATCGCCGAGGCCGTGCGGCTCGACCCGTCGATCGTGACCGCAGACGTCGACAAGCGCTCGTTCTACGGGCGCATCGAGGACTTCGACGCGCAGCTCGCGGCGCTCGAGAAGCACGTCGCCGACAAGCCCTACGACGCCTGGGCGAAGCTGGTGCTCGCCTACAACCTGCGCTTCTCGGACCGATCGCTTCGGGCCGCCGCGGCGTTCCAGCGCGTGCTCGAGATCGACCGTGACAACCAGACGGCCCGCGCGTTCCTCGAGCACCTGATGCCGAGCGGGGCCGGGGACGCGGGAACCGGCGAAGGCGGTCGCTGACCCGGACCACGGGTGTCGATCGGGGGCGGCAGCGGCGCTACGCTGCCCCCCGATGGCACGCAGAATCGACACCTACCTGAAGCAGCTGATCGGCGAGGACAAGCTCGCGTTCTACGAGGCCGTGCGGGACTTCGGCGACGCCGAGATCGCGCCCCACATCCTGCAATGGGAACGCGAACACGTGCTCGTGCCCGACTCCTGCCTGCGCGCCATGGGTGAGCTCGGCCTGTTCGGCCTGCCCATCGAGGAGCGCTACGGGGGCCAGGGCGGCGACCACACCGACCTGTGCCTGATGGGCCTCGCCCTCGGCTACCACAGCCAGGCCGTGGCGATCACGCCGGGCGCGGCGATCTCGCTCGGCGCGAAGCCGCTCCAGCTGTGCGGGACCGAGGCGCAGAAGCAGGCGCACCTGCCCGCGCTCGCGAAGGGCGAACGCATGTTCGTGTTCGGGCTGTCCGAGCCCGGCCGGGGCAGCGACGCCGCGAACCCCCAGGTCACGGCGACCAAGAAGAACGGACGCTGGGTCGTGAACGGCGAGAAGTGCTGGTCGACCAACGCGCGCTGGGCGAGCCACGTCATCGTGCACGCGCTGACCGATCCGGACGGCGCCAACGGCAAGCGCTCGACGTGCTTCATCGTCCCGATGGACCAGAAGGGCGTCTTCTACCAGGAGATGCAGGGCAAGAAGGTCTGGGAGCAGTCCTCGACCGGATCGATCATGTTCGAGGGTGTCGAGGTCGGTGAAGACGCGATCCTCGGCACGCCGAACGGCGGCTTCAAGGTGATGGTGACGACGCTCAACGGCGGCCGGCTGTTCATCGCCGCGCTCGCGCTGAGCTCGCTCGCGTTCGCGCTCGACAAGAGCCGGATCTACGCCGAGGAGCGCATCCAGTTCGACGACCAGCCGATCGGACGCTTCCAGCGCGTGCAGGACGTGATCGTCGACATGGACATCGCGCTCGAGCGCGGGCTCACCTGGCTGATGCACTGCTGCCGCCTCTACGACGAGGACAAGCTCGCGCGCGAACAGGCCGCCAAGCTCAAGGTGGACTG
The DNA here is from genome assembly GCA_938003515.1 of uncultured bacterium. The sequence continues at coordinate 3,710 of CALKYL010000346.1, read as the reverse complement.
CAGCCGCTCGGCCAGCGAGCTGCTGCCGCTGGCCATGGAGATCTGCGGCGGCGTCGCCTGCCTCGACGAGTTCGGGCTGCTGCGGCACCAGAACGACCTGTTCGTCACCCGGGTCGGCGAGGGCAGCAACTTCGCGCTGAAGGACCTGATCGTGCGGCCGCTGCGGCAGGCGTGAGCGCCGCGCACAGCCGCTACTGCGAGCGGCCCGCGACCTTCTCGACGTCGTCGAGGAACTTCTGGATGTGGTCCTTCGGGTCGAGCTTCACCGCCGCGCGCAGCAGCGGCAGCGCCTCGTTGTAACGCCCTTCGCCAGCCAGCAGCTGCGCGTGCGTCACCTTGGCGCGCGCCGTGAACGCCTCGATCTCGGCGGCCTGCTGGTAGCGCAGGATCGCCTTCTCGGTCTCGCCGCGGCGCGCGTGGTACTGCCCGAGCAGGATCAGCGCGTCGCCGTCGAGCGGATCGAGCTTGACGACCTCGGCGAGGATCGCGGCCTCCTCGTCACCGGCGCCCGTCGCCAGCGCGAGGCGCGCGCGGAGCTTGAGCACCTCCTTCTTGGCGGCGTTGTCCATGACGTCCGCGTAGGCCGCCTCGATGCCCTCGACCAGCCGCTTGCTCTCCTCGTACGCAGAGCGCTGCGCGAGCTGGTTCGCCGCGAGCAGCACGCGGCTGTGGTCGCCCTTCTCGTCCAACCGGACCGCGCGCGGGTAGGGCCCGCCGGCGCGGCCGGACCGCTTGTCGTTGACGTAGGTGTGCCCGGGCAGCGGCCGGCTCGCGAAGGTCGACTCGCCGAGCTTGTCGACGAGCTCGAGGTCCTCCGCTGCCTTCTCGGTCTCGCCGAGGCCGACGAAGGCGTTCGCCTGCAGCATCCAGAGGTCGGCACGGCCCGGGTTCTGCGCGATCAGCGCTCCGCACAGGCTCGCGGCCTCGCCGTAGCGCCGCTGCTTGAAGAACGAACGCGCGAGCCCCATGCGCCAGTCGAGCCGCTCGGGCTCCATCATCGCGGCGAGGCGGTAGGCCGACTCCGCCGCGACGTGGTCTTCGGCGTTGGCGTGCGCGAAGGCGAGCAGGCCGTAGGTCAGCGCGTCGCCGCCGCCGAGGTTGATCACGCGCACGAACGACGCGGCCGCTTTCGGGTAGTCCCCCAGTCGCATCTGCACGAGCGCGAGGTTCTTCCACGCGCGCCGGAACTTGGGATACTTGTCGACGGCCACCTCGTACTCCTTGGCCGCCTCCGCCAGCTCGTCGCGCTGGAAGTGCATGTTGGCGAGCGTGAAGTCGATCGTCGCGCTCGAGCCGCGGCCCTGCCGGCTCTGCAGCCGCGACATCGCCCGCTCCATCTCCTTGTCGTCCATCAGGAGCAGCACCTCCTCCATCAGCTCGACCTCGCGCGCCGTCATCGGCGGCTCGACGTCGGAGTCGCGCAGGTAGCTCTCGGTGAACCGCCGCTGGAACTCGGGGTCCTTCCAGAACTCGTAGAAGCGCTCCTCCGCGCGCCGCGCCTCGTCCTGCTTCGCGGGCGCGGCCGCGGACGCCTCGGCGGCGACGGGCTCCTGCCCGGACGCCAAGGCGTCGTCGGCGTCGTTGGTCTCCACGTCGATGCGTGCGGCGCGATCGCCCGCGCCCGGCGGCGTCGAGCACGCGGCCACGAGGACCAGCGCCGACAGGGAACAGGGAATCAGACGGGACATCGCTCGCTCCTCACTTGAACGTCATCGGTTGCCGCATGCGGAAGCTGACGGGCTGCCCGCGTCGCTTCCCGGGCTCGAACTTCCATTGCTTGATCGCCGCCAGCGCCGGCCCCTCGAACAGCGGATCGTCCGAGCTCTGCACGGAGGGGTTCTCGACGCGGCCGTTCTCGTTGACCGTGAACAGCACGTAGACGGTGCACGGCATGCGCTTGCGCATCGCCGCGGTCACGCGCGGCTGCTGCTGGTAGACCGGCCGCGGCTTCTGGTCGAGGTCGCTGAGGTCGAACAGGTCGTCGACGCCGCCGCCGTCCTTGCCGGCCAGCCCCTGGATGTTGATGGCGAAGTCGCCGGCGACGTCGCCCATGCCGAAGCCCGGGTTGAGCGCCAGCTCGAGCTGCGAGAGGTCGAGCGGCGGCGCCTGCTCGTCGAGCTGCGGCGGCTCCTCTTCCTGCTCCTCCTCCTGCTCTTCCTCCTCCTCGATCGGCGGCGGCGGCGGCGGCAGCTCCGCGAGGCTCGCGGGCCGCAGATCGAGGTCGGCCTTCTCCGTCTGCGTGATCGCCTGCAGCAGCGGCAGCACGAGGAAGCACGCGAGCGCCAGCACGACCGCGCCGACGCCGGTCACGACGACGTGAACGACGCGCTGCCAGCGTGGTTGGGGCTGCGTGCTCATGTCACTGCCCGGCGACCTTGCGCGTCGCGATGCTGACCTTGTCGGCGTTGCCGAGCTTCGCTTCGTCGATCACACGGGTCAGCATGCCGGCGGACGCGTTGGCGTCGACCTGCACGATGACCGGGACCTTCTCCTTCAGCATCTTGCGGCTGACGATCGGGCGCACGCCGCCGATGCCGATGTTGCGGTTGTCGAAGAACACCTCGCCCTTCTCCGTCAGCGCGAAGATGACGCTGCTCTTCTCGAGCTGCACCGACGACGCCGCCTGCGGCTTGTCGACCTCGACGCCCGCCTCCTCGACGAACGTCGTGGTCACGATGAAGAAGATCAGCAGGATGAAGACGCAGTCGATCATCGGCCCCATGTCGATGCCGCCCTCGGAGCCTTCTTCGGCGGCGATCTCTCGGAAACGTCCCATGGTTCCTCCGTGTTCGTGTGTTTCGCGGTCGTTCGGTCGGCGGCGTCGGGCGCGTCAGGCGGCCTTCGCCTCGCTGAGGCGGCGGTAGAGGTCCTGCGTGCAGACCGTCTCGAGGTGCGCGAGGAACGCCGCGTAGTAGTCGCGCAGACGGCTGAGCTGGTATTGGAAGAAGAGGCCCGGCAGCGCGACGACGAGGCCGGTCTCGGTCGTGATCAGCGCCTCGGAGATGCCCCGCGAGACGGCGGCCATCGTCTTGTCGCCGCCCGCGCCCGAGGCCAGCGCGCTGAACGTCGCGAGCATGCCGGTCACGGTGCCGAGCAGGCCGAGCAGCGGCGCGGCGGCGACGCAGGTGCGCATGACCTTGAGGTCGCGCGCGATGGGCGCCAGCTCGGCGCGCCGGAGCCCGTCGAACACCCGCGCGGACTCCTCGAGATCGCTCGCCTCGGTGATCGTGTCGAGCAGCCGCCCGATCTTGCCTTCACGGTGCTTCGGGTGTTCGAGCCAGAGCCGCCAGGTCTTCTCCGGCACCGAACGGAACTGCTTCGCCCAGAGCCGCTGCTGGATGTGCACGCCGAGGCCGAAGAGCAGCACGGCGTTGACCGCGATCGCGATCATCGCCCAGCCGCCCTTGACCCAGATGTCGATCGCGGCGGCCCACAGCGCGGCCAGCGCCTCGCCGATCGTGTTCGCGTTCTCGAACAGGAGGAGCATCGCCGTCACCTCACGCGACGCCGACCGAGTCGCGCGTGCCGACCGGCTCGGGCGCCCGGACGTGGTTCAGGAACTGGACCGCCGTGCGCTCCATCTGATCGACGATGCCCTTCGCCTTGCGCGAGAGGAACGCGTGCAGCAGCAGCGACGGGATCGCGATGATCAGGCCGTATTCGGTGGTCACGAGCGCCTCGGAGATGCCGCTCGACAGCGTCTTGGGATC
>CALKYL010000345.1 GCA_938003515.1 uncultured bacterium | reverse complement strand
CGCCCGCGACGTCCATGCGACGCTGCGCAGGATGCGCGCCACGCCCCCGGTGCCGGTCTCGGGCACCGACGTCGTCACGCCGCTGGTCGGCGGCACGATCGTGCACGTGCACACGACCGGCAAGGCCGAAGGCATCCCGGAGGAATACGTCGGCGAGCTGTATTACGGCTACGACGAGAAGCGCGGCTGCCTGCACGCCGTGCACGTCAGCAACATGGGCGAGATCGGCGAGATGTCCGGCGGCTTCACCGAGGACGGCCGCCAGCTCGTCCTGACCGCGGCGCAGCGCTTCCTCGGCCAGCCGGCCGTGCAGCGCGTCGTCATGCACCTCGACGCGTCCGGAGCTCCGACCAAGGCGGTCGGGCACTGCCTGCTCGGCACGGCCGCGCCCTACGAGAGCTGGGACGCGACCTACAAGAAGACGAACTGACCGCGTACGCCGTGGTTCGTCCAGGGCGACCAGAGCACGGGGTGCCCAGAGAACGGGGTGGCCAGGGAACGGGGTGGCCCGAACGCCGGGTGGCCAGAACACCGGGTGGCCAGAGCCGCGGCGCCGGGCGGCCCGTTAGCGGGCGGGTCCGCCCGGCTACCTCGCGGCAGCCCATCCCTCCCCACCCCCTCGCGCATGCACCCGTCCCATAGCCGCCGCCTCCTTCCACCCTGGTTCGCCGCTGCGGCCCTGGTCGCGCCGGCGGCCGCGCAGTCCGTGTCTGCGAACGCGACGACGGCGACCCCGATCGTCGTGAGCGCCAGCACGTCGCTGACGTCCTACACCGCCACCGTGCCGGCGAACGCGCCCGGCAACGGCGTCGTGTCGGCGTGGGCCGGGCCCGCCGAGGCCCGGAGCCAGTGGACGGAGATCGGCGGCCTCGGCGCCGGCGGCCTCGGAGTCGGCCTCGAGTGGGTGCAGTCGGCGAGCTGCTACGAGGCGGCGCCGTCGTTCGCGTCGACCGGGGCCAACGAGCTGCTGCTGCAGATCCCTGCGACCGCGGCCGCGCCGGCGGTCGTCGAGGTCTCGGCGGTGCTGACCGGCGTGCCGGGTTCGGCGTTGCCGGCGTTCTCCGTCGACGTCTACGACGACGGCGTCGTCGAGGTCGGCTCCGGCGGCCCGGTCCGCTGGACGGGGTCGGCGACCCTGACGGCGCAGCCGCTGTCGGTGCGCCTCTGCTCGCAGCTCGACCAGGTCGGCATCGGCGACGTGCGGCTCGAGCTCCGGGTGTTCGTGTCGCCCGACAACCGGCTGAGCATCGGCGACGTCTCGCAGCCGTGCGTCTTCGGAGCCGGCGCGCTGTCCGCGGTGCCGGTGTTCACCGGCCGGGGCGTGCAGTTCTCGGTGCTGACCGCGTCGCCGACCGTGCTGGTCGCCGGCCTGTCGGCGCAGCCGTTCGCGCTGCCGCCGGCGCTGTCACCCGCCGGCTGCACGCTGTGGCCGGCGCCCGAGGCGCTGTTCCTGTTCGGCCTCCTGCCGGGCGGCTTCCAGCCGACCGTCGAGATCGCGGTGCCCGCGGCGGCCCGGCCGCTGACGCTGTGGGCGCAGGGCGTCGACCTGCAGCCGAACGGGCTGACGACGACCAACGCCTTCGTCGTGCTCGCCTTCTGACGCGCGTTCCGACCCGGGTTCCGGCTCGTCGTTCGAGCGGCGGCCAGCCGCCGCGCGATCAGAGCCGGAACGCGGCGTCTTGCGGCCGGCAGATGCGCTTCAGGTGCAGCGGCCGGCGCAGGTCACCGGGGCCGTGCGCGCCGGCGGGCCGGGTCTTCGCGAGCCACTCCTCGAAGACCTGCATCGACTTCCTGGTGTCGAAGGCGACGTCGCCGTAGCGGTCGCCGGGCTCCGCGCGCGTCACGGTGACCTTCTGGTGCCAGCAGTGCATGCCGCTGATCGGGTCGGGCTGCGCCGGGAACGTCATGTTCTGGTGCACGCCGCCGCTCGACCACCAGACCTTGTCGCTCTCCCGGTCGTCGCTGTCGAAGCGCCCGACCGGCTTCGTGCGCCGCATCAGCCACGTCGTGGCGTCGACCTTGCGCAGGTCGACGTCGTGCAGCTGCCAGCGGTTGCCGGCGACCTGGTCGCCCGACACCGTCCAGCGGCCCATGTGGTGGCTGCACGCGACGACGCCTGGCCGCACGCCCTCGGTGACCCAGACGGCGTTCACGTAGTAGCCGATCCGGGTCGAGACGCGCACCAGGTCGCCCATGTCGACGCCGATGCGGCGCGCGTCCTCGGGGTGCAGCCAGACCGGGTTGGTGTTCGACAGCTCGGTCAGCCACTTGCTGTTCGCGCTGCGCGTGTGGATCAGCGTCGGCAGCCGGAACGTCGGCACCAGCACCATCTCGCCGGCCGCGCGGTCGAGCTTCGCCTCGTCGACGTGGCTCTCGAGGTAGGTCGGCACCGCGTGTTCGGGCCAGCCCCAGTCGGCCATCGTGCGCGAGTACAGCTCGAGCTTCTTCGACGGCGTCGGGAAGCCCTGCATGCAGCGCTCGCCGTCCCAGACGCCGAGCACCTTGCCGTCCCGGTGCACGACGCCGAGGTCGGGGTCGACCGCGTAGTCGCCGGGCGGCAGCTCGGTCTCGTGGGTCCGGTAGACGTCCTTCTGCACCAGGAACGCGCCGTGCGTGCGCATGTACTCGAGCGGCGTCTTCTGCTCGGCGGCCGCGGCCTCGGGCAGGCCGGGCACCGAGTGCTCGAAGAGCCAGCGGTAGTACTCGTCGATCCTGATCCGCTCGCCGGGCCGGTAGGGGGACTCGAAGTGCTGGCGGATGCCGAGCGCGCCGTCGGGGTCGACCTTCCACGACAGCGCGATCCAGAACTCGTCCTCCTCCCAGACCTCGCCCGGGTTGACCTCCCACGTCCAGGTGACCTTGCGGCCCTCGCGCTCGGCGAGCACGCGGTGCACCGGCTGGCGGAAGCCGATCCAGGTCGCCGCGTGCGTCTCCTGGCTCATCAGGTCGTGGCGCTCGGTCGCGTGGCCCATCGGCAGCACGAAGTCGGCCCAGCGCGCCGTCTCGTTCCACGTCGGCGTCAGCATGACGTGGCAGCCGACGGCTTGCTCGTCGGACAGCATCTCGATCCACATGCCGCCGTCCGGGTTGGTCCAGACCGGGTTGTAGACCCGCCCGATCCACGTGTCGATGCGGCCGCGGCCCGACTTGACGAGGTGCGGCAGCACGAAGCTCAGCTCGTGGTGGGCGAGCGGCCACTCCTTCGGGTAGAGCAGCTCGCTCCAGACGTCCTGCGGCCGCGGCTTCGAGAACGGCGCCGGCACGAACTTGTTGGTGCCGCTGCCGGCGGTGCCCCCGACCGACGCGACCGCGCCGACCAGCACGCACACGAACTGCAGGTTGCGCGCGACCGCCCAGCCGCCTTCGTTGCCGGCGCACGCGTTGCGCCAGACGTGGCTCGAGAACGCGCTGCCGGCCCGGCCGATCTCGCGGCCGACCTCCTCGACGACGGCGGCGTCGAGGCCGGTGACTTCGGCGACGTGGGCCGGCGTCGCGAACGCGTAGTCGGCCGCCAGGTCGCGGCGGAAGCCGTCGAAGTCGGTCGGGTCGCGGTCCTTCGAGCGCTGGTAGGTCTGCCAGTCGACCCACGTGCGCACGAACCCCCAGTCGACGAGGTCGTCCCTCAGCAGCACGTGCGCGAAGCCGAGCAGCATCATCGCCTCGGTGCCCGGCCGCGGCGCGAGCCACCAGTCGGCCATGCTGGCCGTGTTCGACAGGCGCACGTCGCAGACGGCGAGCTTGCCGCCCTTCATCTTGCCGTCGATGATGCGCTGGGCGTGCGGGTTGAAGTAGTGGCCCGTCTCGAGGTGCGCGGAGAGCAGCAGCGTGAACTTCGCGTGTTCGTAGTCGGGGCTCGGCCGGTCGTAGCCCGACCACAGGGTGTAGCCGAGCCGCGCCGCGGCGCTGCAGACGTTGGTGTGCGAGTTGTGCCCGTCGACGCCCCAGGCCTGCAGGACGCGCTCGACGTAGCCGTCGTGGCCGGGCCGGCCGACGTGGTACATGACCTCGGTCTTGCGGCCCTCGACGATCGCGTTGCGGATGCGCGCGCCGAGCGTGTCGAGGACCTCGTCCCAGGACACGCGCTCGAAGCGGCCGCTGCCGCGCTCGCCGACCCGCTTCATCGGGTAGAGGATGCGCTCGGGGTCCTGGACCTGGTTGATGGTCGCCGGGCCCTTGGCGCAGTTGCGGCCGCGCGAGCCGGGGTGGTAGGGGTTGCCCTCGACCTTCTGGATGCGGCCGTCGCGCTTGTCGACGTAGGCGACGAGCCCGCACGCGGCCTCGCAGTTGAAGCAGATCGTCGGCACCAGCGCGTAGCGGCGCGGCACCCGCCTGGGCCACGCCTTCGCGTCGAGCTCCTCCCAGTCGTGCCAGCGCTCCGGCGGGGGAAAGCTCTCGAGCGGCGTCGTGCGCAGCGTCGCGTGGTCCATCTGCAGAACCTTAGGAGCGGGTCGGCTCGCCCGCCACCGCGGCGCGCGCCGCCGCTCGTGA
>CALKYL010000344.1 GCA_938003515.1 uncultured bacterium | reverse complement strand
GCCGACCTCGATCAGCGTCGCGCCTGCGTTCCTGGCGAAGTCGACGCAGAAGGCCTGCACCGCCGACGACTCGCGCGCGAACTGGAAGCGCACGTTGCGCTCGCGCAGCTCGGATGCGTGCATCGGCAGGACCAGCGACAGCGCGTCGACCGTCGTCGCGTCGTCGCCGCCGAGGGAGATGGCGATCGTCGCCTTGTTGCCCGAGACCGTGCACTGCACGCGGTCCTCGAGGTCGCGGTCGAAGAGCACGCGCGCGCCGATCGCCGCGCGGCGGGCGCCGCCGTCGCGCAGCGCCATCGCGATCGCGTCTCGCATCGTCGCGTCGGGCCGCGCCGCGCCGCGGAACTGGAACACGTACTTCCGACCGGACGCCGAAGCCGACAGCGACGCCATGTGCTCGGCCATCGCGACCGGCAGATCCTCCGGCTCGCACTCGCCGGTCGCGACCTCGACCCGGTGCTCACCATCGACCTCGTCGACGGCGATCTCGACCTTCGGCAACGCGCCCTCGAGCACGCGCTCGTCCCCGAAGCCGCGCCGCACGACCGCCACCAGCGGCCGCGCCGGCTTGAGCGCCTCGGTGACCTGCTCCTTGACCGCCGTGCCGATCAGGGCCTCGCCCCCGAAGTGCACCAGCACGCGCTTGTGCCGCAGCTCGTTGGCGGCGATCACGCGAGCCAGCGGGCCCTCGACGGCGGCCCCGACCTCGGCCTTCGGCATCTGCGGCACGTCGAGCGTGATCGCGACGTCGAAGTCGGCTTCGTCGCTCGGCTCGCAGCGCGCCTTCACCGGGCCGTCGTCCTCGTCGGGCGCCGCCTCGATCGGCTCGAGCAGCGGCAGCTCGTCCAGCGGCTCGAGCGCCGGCAGCTCGTCTTCGATCTCGTCCTTGGCGGAGCGCCCGGGGCGCTTTCTGGGCAGGCCGTGGCCGTGCTTGGTCATCGGTCGGGTTCGCGGATTCCTGAGGTGAGAGGGGCCCGTCAAGGTAGCGGGCGCGGGGGCGGGGCCAAAGGGCGGGCGCCGGGGATCGTCGCGGCGCGCCGTCAGGCGGCCGCTCGGCCCGAACGCGCGCCCCCCGACGCGCGAGACGAGGCGCCAGACGAGGCGCGCGCTCCCTCCGCCGGGGCCCCCGCGGAGGTTCCCTACAGTCCGCCGAGCCGGCCGTTCGCGAAGTCGTCGAACGCCTGCCGGATCTCGTCGAACGTGTTCATGACGAACGGCCCGCGACCGACGATCGGCTCGTCGATCGGCGCGCCGCCGAGCAACAGCGCGGTCGTCTCGGCTTCGACTTCGGCCCGGAACGAGCGGCCGTCGCGGGCGAAGACGCCCACTTCGGCGTCGCCGAGCCGTTCGCCGTCGACGCGCACGACGCCGCGCAGCACGACGAGCGCCGTCGTGTGGCCGTCGCGCGCCGGCAGCTCGACGGACCCGCCGGCGTCGAGCCGCAGGTCCCAGACGTCGATCGGCGTGCACGTGCGGGCGGGCCCGCGCGCTCCCGCCAGCTCGCCGGCGATCACCCGGGCCGCGCCGCGACCGCCCGGCAGCGCGACCTCCGGGATGCGCCCGCGCTCGATCGCCTGGTAGCGCGGCGGGTCCATCTTGCTGGCCGCCGGCAGGTTGACCCAGAGCTGCACCATCTCGAACGGGCCGCCCTTCGCCGCGTAGGCCCGGCCGTGGAACTCCTCGTGCACGACCCCGGCCGCGGCGGTCATCCACTGCACGTCGCCCGGCCCGATGCGGCCGCCGCCGCCCGACGAGTCGCGGTGCTCGACCTCGCCGTCGTAGACGATCGTCACCGTCTCGAAGCCGCGGTGCGGGTGCGCGCCGACGCCGCGCCGCTCGTCGGTCGGCTCGAACTCGGTCGGCCCGCCGTAGTCCAGCAGCAGGAACGGGCTCAGCAGCGCGCCGTGCTCGGGGTAGGAGAACAGCGTGCGCACCGGGAAGCCGTCGCCGACCCAGTGCCCGCCGGCACCGCGCAGCGGGCGGATCAGCCGCTTCGGAGGATTCGCTTCGGACCCGGCCATGGTCGCCTCGAGCGTATTCGACTCAGCGATCGGGCGGCGTCGCGATCCGCAGGAAGCGCGGGTCGTCGCGCAGCGGGGCGAACTCGGGTTGGTCCCGGTCGATGCGGTCTCCCCGGCGATGCGCCTCCTCGAGCAGGTCGAGCGCCTCGCCGCGCAGCGCGGCAGAGCGCTCGGGCGCACCGCCGGCGGCGCAGCGCAGCATGCCGAACGCGGCGGCGTGCGGAGCCAGCCCCGTTCCCGGCATGGCGCCGAGTTCGCGCGCGCGCGCCTCCAGCGCGGCGTAGTCGCCGAGGCGGTACAGACAGTGACACAGGGCGCGGCGGTGGCGCAGCAGCCACTCGCGCGACACGGCGTCGCCGGCCCGACGCGCCAGCACGGCGAGCTGGTCCGCGCACGCGGCCTCGAGCAGGGTGCGCGCCTCGGCGAGTTCGCCGCGCTTCGACAGCAGGAGCGCCAGGTTGTTGGCTGCCGCACCGCGGTTGCGATGGCCGTCCAGCTCGTCCGGGTAGATCCGCAGGTAGGCGTCGTAGTGCCGCACCGACAGCCGCAGCTGCTCGATCGCCTCGTCCTCCCGGTCGAGCGCCTTCAGGGACTCGGCGTGTTCGAACCGCGCGTAGGCCTCGACGCGACGTGGGCAGGGCCACCCGTGCTCCGGCACGTCGGCGCGGCTCGCGAGGCGGACCGCCGACTCGGCGATCGACAGCGACTCGTTGGTGCGGCCTTGCTGGCGCACGCACTGGCACAGCCCTGCCAGCGTCGTCGCGACCCCCAGCGGATCGCGCTGCTCGTCGACGTGTTCGAGGGCGAGCCGCAGCGCGCGTTCGCGCGCGGCGGCGTCGCCGCGGCGCTCGGCTTCGACGGCGTCCGAGAAGTGCAGGTTGGCGAGCTGCCCGCGCGCACGGTCGCGCAACTCCGGATCCGCGAGCAGCGGCTCGAGGTCCGCGCGGCTCTGCGCCGCGAGCTGCGCGCGCCGGTCCCGTTCGCCGCGATCGCCCAGCACGCCGGCCAGGACTGCCCGCGCGTGGCCACGGCGCATCCGCGCGGCGTTCGCGAGATGCTGGCCATCGGGTTGCTGGCCATCGGGTTGCTGGCGTTCGGCCCGTGGGCCGGTCAGCCGGTCGTGGCCGCACAGCGAAACCGCCCGTTCGGCCGCCGCCTGCGCCGCGTCGAGGTCACCGCGTGCGATCTCGACCTGCGCGAGCCGCAGCAGCGTGCGGATGCGCAGGTCGTGCACGCGGTCGACCTCGGCGGCATCGGCGGCCAGCACCTCGAACAGCGAGACGGCGCTCTCGAGCATCTCGGCGGCGACGTCCTGCCCGGCCGGCACGTGCATGATCCGGTTGCGCGCCACGGCCGCGAGCAGCCGCTCGACGGCCTCGACGCTGATGCGGGTGCTGCGTTGCGCGCGCTCGACCTGCGTGGTCAGCGCCGCGTTGGCTATGCGCTGTTGCCACCACAAGAGCGCCGGCAGCGCGGTCGCGAACACGAGCAGCGCGACCGCGGCCGTCGTCGAAGCGCGGTGCCGGCCGACCACACGGCGCACGCGGACGCCGAGCGGCAGCGGCCTCGCCGCGAGCGGGCGGCCGTCGAGCACGGCCTGCAGGTCGTCGGCGAACGCGCCGGCGCTCGGGTAGCGACGTGCCCGCTCGACGTCGAGAGCGCACGCGAGCACGAGCCGCAGCTCGGGCGGACCGTCGGCCGCCCGGACCGGGTCCGGGCGCGCACCGGCGAGGATCTGGGCGCGCAACGCCTCGGGCTCGACGGCGTCGAACGGGGGCCGCCGGGCGAGCAGGCAGTGCAGGGTCGCCGCGAGGCCGTAGACGTCGCTGCGCTCGTCGGCGGGTTCGCCGCGCAGCAGCTCGGGCGCCATGTAGACCGGCGAGCCCGCCGCCGAGCCGGTACGCGTCAGGTGCGCATCGCCGCTCGCGTGCGCGAGCCCGAAGTCGAGCACGACCGCGTGGCCGCTGGCGGTCAGCATCAGGTTCGACGGCTTGAGGTCGCGGTGCAGGATGCCGCGCGAGTGCGCGTGCGCGATGCCGAGCGCGGCCTGGCGCACGAGCCGCACCACGGTCTGCCAGTAGCGGCCCGCGAACACCTCCTCGCCGTCGGCTGGCACTCCGTCGACGGCAGCGGCGAGCACCGCGCGCAGCTCCGCGCCGGTGCGCGGCGCCGGCGCCCCGCCCGAGAGGGCGGCCACGACCGCCTCGGCGCTCGTGCCGCGGATTCGCGGCATCGCGTAGTAGGGCACGCCGTCGGTGAGGCCGGTCGCGAGGATCGGCACGATCGCGGGGTGCTCGAGCCGCGCGACGGCGTCGATCTCGCGCCGGAAGCGTTCGCGCGCCCCGTCGAAGAACAACAGCTCAGGCCGCACGACCTTGAGCGCGACCTCGCGGCCGAGCGAGGGCTGCTCGGCGAGGTAGACGACCCCCATGCCGCCGACGCCGAGCAGCGCCTTGACGCGGAACTCGCCGAACTGGATCGGCAGGGAACGGGTCGGCAGGGCATCGGTGCCCAGCAACCCCGCCGCGGGGAACCCGGCCGCCCGTTCGCGCCGCCCCGGCGAAAGCAGGTGGACCGACGCGAGGTCCCCGAGCGCTTCGCGCAGCCCGCCGCCCGGGTCGTCGTGCCGGGCTAGGAACTGCTCGAGCGCGGTGGTGCCCCCGGCCTCGTGGGCGGCCAGCGCGCTGGCCAGCGCCTCCTCGAGGGCCTCACGCTCGGCCGGGTTGTCGCGGGCTTCGGGCACCTGCGGATGCGATCGGCGATACTGCCGACACCTCCAATCAGATGAGCGAGTCTAGCCTGCCACTCGTCACACGGGCGCGGAGCCGGGATCCGGCCGCCGTCGAGGCGCTGCTGGTGCAGCACCTGCCGGGCCTGCACGGCTGGCTGAGGCTGCGCATGGGACCGCTGCTGCGGGCACGGGAGACGCCGGAGGACCTCGTGCAGTCGGTCGTGCGCGAGGTGCTCGCGGACCTGCCGGCGTTCGAGTGGCGCGGCGAGGCGGCGTTCCGGCACTGGCTCTACACCAGGGCGCAGCGCAAGCTGGTCGACAAGGCCCGCTTCGTCGGCGCGGCGCAGCGGTCTCCGGCGCGCGAGCTGCCGCTGCCGCCGCACCCGTCCGACGGCGCGATCGCCCGGCTGGCCGACCACGGCACGCCCGGCGCCGCGGCAGAGAGCCGCGAGGCGATCGCCCGCATCGAGCGCGCGTTCGCCGAGCTGCCCGACGACTACCAGGAGGCGATCAGCCTGCAGCGGCTGTGCGGCATGGACTACGCCGAGATCGCGATGCGCATGCAGCGCAGCGAGGGCGCGGTGCGCAACCTCGTGCACCGCGGCGTGGCGCGGCTCGCGCTGCGGCTCGAGGAGCTGCGCTGCGCCGACGACGACCGGCTGTGACGTCGACCGTGGTGCAGTTGAATTGGGACACCGCCGCGATCGGCGTTACCTTCCCGCTGGGCGAGGTCGCGCTGCCCTGGCTCCACAGCATCGCCGACGGCGGGTCGATGCCGAACTGGATCTGGTCGGCGTTGGACACGACCAGGCTGCCGGGCACGAAGAAGTCGAGCGCCGCCACCTGGCTTGTCATGAAGTACCCGTTGAACGTCAGTCCGGGTGGCACCGGCGTCGCCCAGCTGTGGTAGCCGCCGGCGTCGGTCGAGGCGCCGAGCGTCACCAGGCCGGCCAGCGGCAGCTGGCCCTGACAGAGCGGCGAGAGGCCGAGGATCGACAGGCTGTACGGAGCGGTCAGCTGCTGCCCCGGCGCGACGAACAGCACGACTGGAGAGTTGGCGGGTCCGTTGAGCAGGCTGAGCAGCCAGGTCGAACCGACCGCGGTCGGTCCGCTGACGAGTGTCGGGACCAGCCCGCCGGAGTGCGGACAGCCGGACACGCCCGCCGTGACCGGCGACACGAACGACGCTTCGTCGAGGAAGTACGAGAAAGCCGCGTTGCCGTTGTTGTTGCCGAACACGCGGAACTCCACCAGCAGGTTGCCGCCCGGATACTGGTACGGCGTCGTCAGGTTCACCCAGAAGACGATCGGGTTGCCGACGTTGATGGCGGGCAGCGTGTACAGACCCTGTGGGAAGACCACTGTCGGCGGCGCCGCGTAGTTGGCGCCGAAGTCCGTGCCGAGCGACGCGGCCGTCTGGTTGGTTACGCCCATGCGCACCTCGAGGTTCAGCAGCCGCTGCGGCAACGGCACCCCGAGATCGTCCTGCCGGAAGCCGACGCGGGTGATCGGGGTGTTGGCCGGCACGCCGAGGTCCCAGTCCTCGTACACGATCTGGTAGCGTCCGATGCCGTTCGCGAACGGATACCAGCCGTTGGTGGAGACGCCGTTCGCGATGGTGGCGTGGGTGCTCGGGAAGACGACGCTCGACTGTGCGCACAGGGCGGCGCCGGCGAGCAGGAAGGACGGGATGGCGCGCATGACGGGCTCCTTGGAAGCGGTTGCCTGCATGAGCGGAACGCGCCCGCGCCCCGTCACAGTGCCCAGATCCGCGGGGCCGGACCGCGGCGCGCCGGACGAGCCGGCAGCGCGCCGGCCGCCGCGGTCGAGGGGGCGCCAGCGACCCCGCGAACGCCCCGTGCGGGCGGGGGTTCGCCCCTGCATGCCTTCGTCGCCGCCCGCCGGTCACCGCGCGCCGCTCCCGGCGGGCACACCGCGCGCCCGCCTCGGCGGCCGCGGTCACCGGCGCTGGCCCGGCATCGGCACCGGGTCGACCGGCAGCGGGCCGAACTCGTAGCTGTCGGGTCCCCAGCGCTCGTCGCTGTCCAGCGCTTCGTCCCACGAGACCTGCCGGCCGCTGTAGGTCGCCATGCGGCCCATGATCGCGGTCAGCGTGCTCTCCGCGACCATGCGCCCCTCGTTGAGCGGCTGGCCGGCGCGGATCGCCGCGAACAGGTCGTCGTGCTCGGTCTGGTAGGGGTCGTTCTTCGGGCCGTCGAACGTCCACGGGTTCTCGCCCGTGATGC
Source organism: uncultured bacterium (assembly GCA_938003515.1). The sequence goes on along the minus strand of CALKYL010000344.1, from coordinate 2,148 downwards.
GCCAGCGGCCGCCGTCGGTGTGCGCCTCGCCGAGCGTGCCGTAGACGTGCTCGCTGACGTCGTTCTGGCACCCGGCGATCTGGCGGCACTCGGAGAAGTTCCACGCGCCGTTCGGGTAGTGGTACTGCACCGCGTGGTGGTCGTAGATGTGGCCGAACTTCGGGTCGGTGCGGACCTGGCGACCGCCCATGCCGCGCGCGAAGTCGGGATGGGCCTGCATCGCCCAGTTGATCACGTCGAGGTTGTGCACGTGCTGCTCGACGATGTGGTCGCCCGACAGCCACGTGAAGTAGAGCCAGTTGCGCAGCTGCCACTCCATGTCGGACCACTCGGGCTGGCGATCCTTGTGCCACAGGTAGCCCTGGTTCCACGCGCAGCGGCCGAACAGGATCCGGCCGATGGCGCCGTCGTGGATGCGCTGCATGATCGCGAGGTAGCCGTTCTGGTGGTGGCGCTGCAGGCCGCTGACCACCGACAGGCCGAGCTTGGCGGCGGTCTCGGCGGCGGCCAGCACGCGCCGCACGCCCGGACCGTCCACGGCGACCGGCTTCTCGAAGAACACGTGCTTCTTCGCCGCGATCGCGGCCTCGAAGTGCGCCGGCCGGAAGTGCGGCGGCGTCGCGACCACGACCACGTCGCAGTCCGACGCCATGACGCCGAGGTAGGCGTCGGGGCCGACGAAGCGGCGCTGTGCGGGCACGTCGACGCGGCCCTGCAGGCGCTCGTTCTCGCCGAGCGCGTCGAGGCAGCCCTCGAGCCGGTCCTCGAACATGTCGGCGATCGCAACCAGGCGCGTCGGCCCCTTCGTGCTCAGCGCCTGGGTGATCGCGCCGCTGCCGCGGCCGCCGCAGCCGATCAGCCCGACGCGCAGCTCGTCGCCACCGCGGCCGCGCGCGGGATCCTGGTGAGCGTGCACGCGCGCGGCGAAGCGCTGGCTCGAGAGCGACGAGGCCGTCGCGGCGGCGGCGGCGGTGTAGAGGAACGATCGACGGGACGTGGCCATGGCGGATCCGGGGGGCGGGGGCGGACGTTCGGGGACGGCGGGACTCAGGGGTTCTCGAACCGGGCGCGTTCCTCGGCGGTCGGCGCGCGCAGCGGCCGCACGACGCGGAAGCCGAGGTGCTGGCCCTCGGTGAGATACCACCAGCTCTTCGGGATCTGCGGGTCGCGCTGGTTCCACAGCGGCTCGGACGCCGAGCGCGCGGCGCTGCGCAGCTCCTCCGGAGCGTCGGCCCAGCTGCCGCCCCGCACCACGTGGGGGAAGCGCACGGGCCGGTCCCGTTGGTCGCGCGGCGGCGGGAAGTAGGGGTTGCTGCGCGGGGCGCCGCCGCGCGCGGGCGCGTAGGCGTCTTCGAGGTAGTGGTCGGCGACCCACTCGGCGACGTTGCCGTGCATGTCGAACAGCCCGAACGCGTTCGGCTGCTTCTGGCCGACCTGGTGGTAGGCGGGCTCCGGCGGCGCGCCGGGCTCGAGCACGCGTTCGCTGTTGCCGGCGTGCCACGCCACCGCGTCGAGCGCGCCCGGGTCGTCGCCGGTCGACCACGCGGTCGTCGTTCCCGCGCGACACGCATACTCCCACTCGGCCTCGGTCGGCAGCCGGTAGAACCGGCCCGTCTTCGCGCTGAGCCACTTGCAGTACTGCCGCGCGGCGACGTGGGACATGCAGATCGCCGGGTAGCCCTCGCGCCCCATGTTGAACGTCATGTCCATGTAGGGCGGCGTCGGCCGCGCGACCCCGTCGGGCTGCTTGGACTGCGGCCGCGACTCGTCGGCGTTCCAGACGTCGTAGGCGGCCCACGTGATCTCGCAGGCCCCCATCCAGAACGGCTCGACGCGCACCTCGACCTGGGGGCCCTCGTCGTCGCGGCGGTCGGGTTCGCCGGGAGCGCTGCCCATCACGAAGGTGCCGCCGCGGATCGGGACCATGTCCAAGCCGACGCCGGTGTCGCCCAGCTGTTCGCGGTAGGCGACGAACTCGCCCTGACCGGGCACGGCGCCGCCGGTCGCGGGCTCCTCCCGCGCCGCCCCGCCGGCGGCCGATCGCTTCGCGCCTTCTCCGCCCTCCCCCGCGACCGCCGGCCGCGCATCCCCGCCGCCGGCCAACCCGAAGAGCAACACGAGGACAGGGACAGCGGACGCGGGCAGGCT
>CALKYL010000343.1 GCA_938003515.1 uncultured bacterium | reverse complement strand
ATACTAGGAGTGCCTCGAGGAGTCGATCGGCGAGGTGCTCTTCTACCGTCGCCTCGCGCTCGCCGAGCGCGCCGACGTGCTCTACGGCGTCGCGACGATGGTCGCCGACGACCTGCTCGCGGCGCCGCCGGACCGCGCGACGGTCGCGCGCGCGCAGAAGCTGATGATGGCGACCAGCGGGCTCCTGCTGCGCGAGAACGCCGGCTTCCAGGCGGTGCGCCGCGTGCTCGAGGTCCATCCGGGGCTCGCGCGTCACAGCCTGACGGTCGGGTTCCTGAGCATGGGGCTCGCGCGTCTCGTGCTCGGTGGCGACGCCGGCGCGCTGTCGATGATCGGGCTCGGCGGCCTCTTGCACGACGTCGGCAAGGTCGGCCACGAGGGCGTCGAGCACGACCCGGAGCACACCACGCGCGGTGCGGCCTACCTGCGCGGGCTCGGCCTGCCGAAGGCGGTCGTCGAGTGCGCGCGCTCGCACCACGAGTGCCACGACGGCTCGGGCTTCCCGCAGGGCCTGCGCGGCAGCGAGATCCCCGAGGCGGCGCGCGTCGTCGGGCTCGTCAACCAGTTCGACAAGGTCTACAACGCCGAGGGCCCGCGCGTCGGCGTGTTCGACGCGCTGCGCATCCTCGCGCAGGCGTATCGCGGCTGCTTCGACGAACGGCTGGCGCAGGGCCTCGTCAAGCTGTTCCGCTGAGCGCTGCGTCCGCGCGGGCGCCGTCAGCCCTCGAGGACGCCGAAGGCCCGCCACCAGCGGTCGGCGCCCTCCGCGCGCAGCAGGGCCGGGTCGCCGTAGCCGAACAGGCAGCCGATCGTGCGCGCCCCGAGCGCCTTGCCGGCGCGCAGGTCCTGTACGCCGTCGCCGACCATCGTCGCCCCGTCGGCCGCGGCGCCGAGCCGGTCGAGCGCGTGCCGCAGCGGTGCGGGGTCCGGCTTCTTGACCGGCAGCGTGTCGCCGCCGACCACGACCGGGAGCAGGTCGGCGAGGCCGAGGTGCCGCACGACCGGCACGGCGAAGCGTTCGGGCTTGTTGGTCACCACCGCCAGCGGGTGGCCGCGGCGGCGCAGCGCGTCGAGGTGCTCCCGGACGCCCGGATAGGCCGCCGTGCGCGTCGTGCACTGCTCCATGTGGTGCGCGGCGTAGGCCGCGAACGCCCGGTCCAGCAGCGCGTCGTCGACCGCGTCGCCGAGCTCGGCCAGCGCGCGGCGCAGCAGCGTGCGCGCGCCGTCGCCGACGAAGCGCCGCACCGCGTCCTCGGCGACCGGCGGCAGGCCGTGCGCGCCCCGCACGTGGTTGGTGCTCGCGGCCAGGTCGGGCAGCGTGTCGGCGAGCGTGCCGTCGAGGTCGAACAGGAAGGCGGCCGGTCTGCTCACGCCGCCGATATACTCGCGGGCCGACGATGAAGCCCGGCCTGCGTTCGCTGTTCCTGCTCCCGCTGCTCGCCGCCTGCGGCACCGTGCGTCACTGGCGCGAGCTCCAGACCGAGCCGATGACGCTCGGCGCCTGCTACGACGGCTTCGTCGCCGTCGTGACCGCGCGCGACGGCTTCCGCGCCGACGCGAGCGCGACCGACCGCGGCATGGGCACGTGGCAGTCGACGTGGAAGAAGCGGCAGATGGAGCGGCACTTCCCGATGCGCAGCCGCCTGCGCGCCGAGATCCTCGTCGACGACGGCTCGGCGGAGACCGGCTGGACGATCCGCTACATGATCGAGCAGGAGAAGGTGAAGGACCTGCGCCGGCACGCCGACCCGCGCGAAGAGGACTGGTCGGCCGACGGCCAGGACGAGGAGGCCGAGGCGATCCTGGGCGAACGGCTGGTGCGGCGGCTCGCGCCGAAGTCGGTGCGGCTCGGCAAGCCGCAGCAGCCGGCGCGGTGAGCGCCTCCCCGCGGGCGTGGCGACCGGCGCCGACGTGGCAACCGAGGGCGCCTTCTGCTTTGTTTCTCGTCCGCCGCCGGCCGATGGCTGACGCGGCGCTGCGATGGCCGAGCTGTCCGTACTGATCGTCAACTACAACACCTGGGCCGAATGCGCCCAGGCGATCGCGACGCTGCGGCGGCACGGCCCGACCCGACCCGACGGCGCGCCGATGCCGTTCGAGTGCATCGTCGTCGACAACGACTCGCCGCACCGCCCGCCCGACGGCATCGCCGCCGTCGAGCGCGAGCTGCGGCAGCTCGCCGCCGAGCAGGGGGACCCGGCGGCCGGACGGCTGATCCTGCACGACGAGAACGGCGGCTACTCGAAGGGCATGAACCTCGCGTTCGCGCACAGCCGCGGACGCTGGATCCTGGTCAGCAACCCGGACCTCGTGTTCGGCGCCGGGCTGATCCCGAAGCTGCAGCGGCACCTCGAGAACGACCCGAAGGCGGGGCTCGTGGTGCCGAAGGGGTTCTGGGACGCCGACTTCCAGGGCCACCTGCCGCCGAACACGCTGCCGACCCTCGGCGACGCGTGGGTGGAGGCGTTGAGCCAGTTCTCGCGGCGGCTGCGGCGGCGCCACCTGCGCCGCCTGGTGCGCACCTGGCAGCGCGTCTGGCTCGCCGAACGGCCGCTCGCGCTGCCGATGATGTCGGGCTGCCTGTTCCTGGTCGAGCGCGCGTTCTTCGAGCGGGTCGGCCGCTTCGACGAGCGCTACCCGCTCTACTACGAGGACGCCGACCTGTCGGTGACCGTGCGTCGCGCCGGGCGCACCGTGACGCAGGTGCCCGACGCGTGGCTCGTGCACTTCGTCAACCGCTCGGGCATGAGCGACCTGAAGACGATGTGGCAGCGCCACTACGAGAGCCGCGCGAAGTTCTACCGCAAGTGGTACGGCCCGCTCGGCGCCGTGACCCTGCGGCTGACGCGCTGGCTCGTGCAGACGCGGCTGCTCGCGCGCTGGCGGCGCGTCACGCCGGAGCCGCCGCACGTCGACCTCGGCGCGCGGGCCGAGCGGCCGGTGCTCGCGCTGCCGCGGCGCTGCGAGCGGTTCCTCGTGCTGATGTCGCTCGACTCGCGCTTCTTCCTGTCGGCGGGCATCTACGGCAGCGGCGACCGCTGGTCGCCGACCGACGACGCGTTCTCGCACTTCGTCCAGGCGGTGTTCCACTTCGCGGTCTTCGACGTGTCCGAAGGGCGCGAAGAGCTGCTCGGCACGTGGCGCTACGACTGCCGTTCGCACCTCGGCCGGCCGGTCGACCCGCCCGTGCGGCGGCCCGAGAGGACGGCGCCGTGACGACGCCCGCGCTGTCGGTGGTGGTGCTGAGCTGGAACACGAAGCAGCTGACCCTCGCGTGCCTCGACGCGCTGTTCGGCGAGTCGCCGCGCCACGCGCGCGAGGTCATCGTCGTCGACAACGGCAGCGAGGACGGCTCGGCCGACGCCGTCGCGGAGCGCTTCCCGCAGGTCCGGCTCGTGCGGAACGACGAGAACCGCCTGTACGCGGCCGGCAACAACCAGGGCGCCGCGCTCGCGCGCGGGGAGCTCGTGTGCACCCTCAACTCGGACACCGAGGTGCGTCCGGGCGCGCTCGATCGGCTGGTCGACTTCCTGCGCGCGAACGCCGACTACGGCGCCGCCGCGCCGCGGCTGAGCGACCCGGACGGCGCGGTGCAGCACGCCTGCCAGCGCTTCCCGACGCTGATGTCGGCGCTCTGCTTCGACTCGTGGTGGGGGTCGTTCTGGCCGGGTTCGCGCGTGGTCGACCGCTACCTGATGCGCGACTTCGACCACCTGTCGTCGCGCGACGTCGACCAGCCGCCCGGCGCGTGCTGCATGCTGCGCACGGCCGAATGGCGCGAGCTCGGCGGCTTCGACGAGCGGCTCGCGCTTTTCTACAACGACGTCGACCTGTGCAAGCGGCTGTGGGCGAAGGGACGCCGCATCCGCTACGTCGCCGAGGCGGAGGTCATGCACCACCGCGGGGCCAGCACGCGCAACTTCGCCCGGATGCTGGTCGTCTGGCACAGGAACCGCCTCGCGTACTACCAGAAGCACTACGGCCGGCTCGGCGGCGTGTGGGTGCGCGTCTGCGTACGGCTGCGCATCTGGGAGGAGTGGTGGCGGATCGGTCGACGCAACCGCAAGGACCCGGGCCGGCGGCGCGCGGAGCGCGACTTCCTCAAGGCGAAGCAGCGGGAGCTGTGGTCGCCGTGAGGGTGTGCTTCGTGACCTCGAACTTCCCGCCCGAGGCGTGGGGGGGCACGGAGCACGTCACCGCGGCGCTGTCGCGCGAGCTGCGCCGGAGCGGCTGCGAGGTGACCGTGATCACCGGCAGCGACGTGCCGCACGCCGGTGAGGACGTCGGCGTCGAGCGCTTCGAGGGCGCCGTCGTGCACCGCGTCTTCCGGCTCCCCGACGAACAGGACCGGCACTCGTTCGCGCGACCCCGCGTGCTCGCGCTCGTGCGCGACGTGCTCGTCGGCGCGCGGCCCGACGTCGTGCACGTGCACTCGACGGCGACGCTCGGCGTCGGCGTCGCCCCGCGCGCCGTCGAGCTCGGCGTGCCGGTGGTGCAGACGTTCCACGACCTGTGGGTCACCTGCGCGCGCTACTTCCGGGTCCCGGCCGGCGGCGTCACGTGCCCGACCGGCACCGACCGCGCGCCGTGCGTCACGTGCGTCAACGACGCGCTGCACCTCGACCCGGCGGTCGTCGCCGCGCGTCTGGCCGAACGCGATCGCGTGCTGCGCCGGGAGGTCGCGGCGGCCTCGGTGTGCACCGCGCCGAGCGCGACCGCGGCGCGCTTCGTGCGCACGTGCCTGCCCTACGACGGCGAGATCGAGGTCGTGCCGCACGGGCTGCTGCGGCCGGTCGCGCCGGCCGACCGGGCCCAGGCGCCGGCGCCGGGCGCGCGCCTCTCGGTCGGCACCTTCGGCGGGCTGGTCGCCGAGAAGGGCCTGCACGAGCTGATCGACGCGGTCGCCGGCCTGCCGTGCGAGCTGACGCTGGCGGGGCGGCTGTACGACGAGGCGATCGTCGAACACCTGCGGCGGCGCGAGCGCGAGGGCCTGCGCTGGACGTGGCGCGGCGCGTATTCGCCGGCCGACCCGCACCCGGCGCGGGACCTGCACCTCGCGGTGTTCCCGTCCAGGTGCCAGGAGACCTACGGCCTCGTCGTCGACGAGGCGCTCGCGCACGGCGTGCCGGTCGTCTGCTCGGACCGCGGCGCGCTGGCCGAACGCGCCGGCGCCGGCGGCGTCGTCGTGACGCCGCTCGCGCGGCTCCGCGACGCGCTGCGCGGCCTCGTCGAGCA
>CALKYL010000342.1 GCA_938003515.1 uncultured bacterium | reverse complement strand
CCGCCTGCGGGCGGCGCCACCTCCCGCCGCACGTCGCGGCGCTCGGCGGTGTGCAGCTTGTGCTTGTCGAGGATCTTGCGCAGCGCGGTCGCGAACAGCCAGTGGCGGAAGCCCGCCTCGCCGCCGAAGCGGAATTGGCCCTCGTGCTGGAGCACCTCGCGGCAGACGGACTGCACGACGTCGGACTCGGCCTCGCGCGCGCGCACGATGGCCCCGGCCTTGAGCCGGACGTAGCTGCGCAGGCTCGGCAGATGCCGAACCAGGAGCTCCTCGATCGCGGCTTCGCTGCCGCGCGAGGCTTCGCTGCCGAGATCGTGGCTGGAGCGGATAGGGGGCAAGGAAGTCGTCCCAAGGCTATCACGCCGCACGGCCCGGTCGACAAACGGCCGCGGCCCGGTTCTGCTCGGAGGCGCCGATGACGGACGAGAACGGACAACCCGGCCAGAACGACGGCGCGGCCCTCAACGCGCTCGTAGCGGACTGCCTCGCTGCCGTCGAGGAGTCCGGCCCGGGGATCGTCGATGAGTTCTGCCGGCGCCATCCGGAGCACGCCGCGGTGCTGCGTCGCCGGCTCGACACACTGCTCGCGACCGGCCTGCTCGACGATCCCGGGCTCGTGCCGCCGCTGCCCGAACGGCTCGGTGACTACCGCGTGCTCGGCCAGCTCGGCACCGGCGGCATGGGCGTCGTCTACCGCGCGCGCCAGGAAGGCCTCGACCGCGAAGTCGCGATCAAGACGATCCGCCCCGAACTGCTCGCATCGAGTGACGCGCGCGCGCGATTCCGCCGCGAGGTCTCGACCGTCGCCAGGCTGTCCCACCCCGGCATCGTGCCGGTCTACACCTCCGGCGAGCAGGACGGCCTGCCCTGGTTCGCGATGGAGTGGATCGGCGGCGCGTCGCTCGCGGCGATCCTCGGCGGGCTCGCAGAGCGCCCCGTCACGAGCCTCGACGGCGAGGCCCTCGTCGTCGCGCTGCGAGGCATCGCCGGCGCCGAGCCCGACAGCGCCAACGCGGTCTTTCGCGGCAGCTGGCTCGAGGCCGGCATCACGATCGGCCGCCAGATCGCCGCGGCGCTCGATCACGCCCACCGCGCCGGTGTGCTGCACCGCGACGTCAAGCCATCCAATGTGCTGCTCGGCCTCGACGGCAGCGCGCGCCTGCTCGACTTCGGCCTCGCGCGGCCCGAGAGCGCGGAGCAGTCCGTCGAGCTGACGCGTACCGGCGCGATGGTCGGCTCGCTGCCCTACATGGCGCCCGAGCAGGTGCAAGGCGAAGCCGCCGATCGCCGCACCGACGTCTACGGCCTCGCGGCGACGCTCGTCGAGTGGTTCACGCTCGCGCCGCCGTTCCCGGAACGCTCGGGCGAGGCGCTGCGCACGGCGATCCTCTCGGGCCGACCGCCGGGGCTCGCCGCGCGCGGCGTCGGACTGCCGCGCGATCTGATCGTCGTGCTCGAGAAGGCGCTGGAGCACGACCCCGACCGGCGTTACTCCACCGCGGCCGACTTCGCGCGCGACCTGCAGGCCGTGCTCGAGCTGCAGCCCATCGCGGCTCGAACGGCAGGCCCCCTGCTGCGCGCGCAACGCTGGGCGCGGCGCCGCCCCGCGGCGGCCGTCGCGTCATTCGCGGTCGCCGTCGCGCTGATCGCCGTGCCGATCGCCCTGCTGATCACCAACGCGAGCATCCAATCGGCGCTGGAGGTCGCCAGGGCCGAGCAGGAGCGCGCGGAGGCCAGCCTCGACGTCGCGATTGCGGCGATCGATCGCATGGTCCACGCGGGCGAGGACCGCCTCGGCGTCGTGCCGCGCATGGAGGAGGTCCGGCGCGCGATGCTCGAGGAAGCGCTCGTGCTGCACCGCCGGCTCGCGGCCGCCACGGGCGAGCAGCGGCTTCGCCTGCGCACCGTGACCGCGCTCGCGGGCCTCGCCCGCGTCCAGGCCCAGCTCGGCGAACGGACGCGGGCCATCAACAACGCGATCGAGGCGCGCGCGCTGCTTGCCAGGCTCCCGAGTGACGGACACGACGAAGTGACCGTCACCGAGCTCGGAGCGGAGCTCGCGTTCTCCCAGGCGCTGTGGTCGCGCGCGGTCGAGCGGCCGCAAGCCGAGGTCGACGCACTGCTGGACGCAGCCGAGGCGGGCGCCGACCGCCTGCTCGCGCTGGATCTGCCGAGTTCGAGACAGCGGCTGCTCGCGGCCAAGATCTGCGCGCTGCGCGGCGAGCTCCTACGCGGCGCCGACGCGGCCGCGGCGCGCGTGCTCTTCGACCGCGCCGAGCGCCTCGTCCGGCCGCTGCTCGAAGCCCCGGCGGAGCACGCGGCGCTGCTGCCGAAGCTGCTCGCGACGCTCGCGCAGCGCGCCAAGTTCCTCGTCGAAGCCGGCGACGTCGAGGCCGCGAAGGCCGCCGCCGACGAGCTGCACGAGACGATCGCGGCCGAGTTCGACCGGGACGACGACATGCTGCATCGCGCGCGGCTGGTGCCGGCGATGGTCGAGCTGTCGACGGTCTGGTACCGCACCGAGGACTTCGCGCGCGTCGTCGACGCGCTCGAGCCGGCGATCGCGACCCAACGCGAGCTGGCCCGCAACTTCCCGGCGCTTCCGGCGCATCGCCAGGGGCTCGGCACCGCGCTGATCAACACCGCCCTCGCGCAGGAGCGGATCGGCAAGCTCGATACCGCGCGGGGCAACACACGCGAGGCGATCGAGCTGTTCGAGCGGCTCGTCGAGGAGCATCCCGAGTCGAGCGAGAATCGCGAGCGCGTGCTGCAGGCGATGATCAACCTCGCCCACCACTCGACGGTGCGCGCTCGCTTCGGCGCCCGCGTCGACTGGACCGAGGCCGAGGCCGCGCTCGACAAGGGGCTCGAGCTCGCGCGCAGCGAGATCTTCACGACGAACGAGACCGGCCGCATCCGCGAGCACCGCGCCGAGCTCGCCCGGGTGCGCGGCATCGTGCACTCGCACCAGCGTCAGCACGCACGCGCGGCCGAGTGGCAGCGTGCGGCGCTGGCCGGCTACGAAGAGCTCGCCGCGCAGGCGCCGGACGCGCTGTGGCTCGCCGGCCGAATCGTCGACCTGCGCGAGAATCTCGCGCGCAGCCTGATCGCGCTGCACGACAACGACGGCGCCGCGCCGCTGGTCGAGTCCGCGCTCGCGCTCCAGCGCCGCATCGCGCCGCGACTCGCGCAGGCAGTCCACGCCCGCATCCAGGAACGCGAGCTCATCGAGCTTGCGACACGCATCGACATCGCGCGCGGCCAGCTCTCCGCGGTCGAGAGCAACCTCGACGCGATGCTCGCGCTCGCGCCGGACCCCGCGAACGACTGGATCGGGCGCGATACGGTCGCCCGGCTGGCGCTGCTTGCCATCGCCGCTGCGGCGCCGGGGAGCCAGGAGCGCGAGCGGTTCGAGCAGCGCTGCCGCAAGGAGATCGAGGCCGCGACGGCGAACGCGCCGGGCTCCGTGGAGGAGCTGTCTCCGATGCACGCCGTGATGCGCAGCAACTCGCTGCGCACCCTGGTCGAGCTCGAGCTCGAGCTCGGTAACAAGAGCGCCGCCGCGGCGTCCCAGTCCCAGGTCACGGCGGGCTACCGCCGCGCGTGGACGGGGCAACAGACCGCCCGCAACAAGCAGCGGCTCGCCAGCAACCTGCAGCGGCTCGCGGAGCTTCGTGAAGCCGCCGACGACCACAGCGGCGCGGGCGCGGCACGACGCGAACTCGACGAGCTCGGACAGGACTGAGCCTCCGAGCCGCTACCACCCGGGGCATGGACCGCCGCCAGTTCCCTGCGAACCGGCGCGATCGCACCTCCCGCGGCGTTCGGGGTGCCCGCCGCCCTGGCGGCGTGGCTCGCGGCGCCCTGCTTCGCGCAGTGTGCGGTTCAGTGGGCGGCGTCCCCTGGGCTGGGTGGTGTCGACGGCATGGTTGCGGCGTTGGCGACCTGGGATCCGGATGGAGCGGGTCCGGCGCGGAGCTCCCGATGCGCTGCTCGCGTGGACGGGGCCGGCGGCGACGACACGTCGCTTGACGATTACGGCCTTCTCATGGAAGTCGTTCAAGCTGCGTTTCCGGGCCCCCGGACCCACCGCCGACCGTGCACCGCTTGCGAATTGGTCGGCCGCCCGAGCAGCATCCGGCGCGAGCAGGCAGTTCGTTTTTTTGTCGGTCGCGAGACCCTCGGCCGAGGCTGGCGATCCCGTGGCCATACCGTCGCCATGAGCACCCCGTTGCCGACTTCGTTCGCCGCGCTGCTGTGCGCGGTTCCCGCGTTCGCCCAGGCGCAACCCCCTCAGATGCGGCCGCTTGCCGACGCCGCCGGGTTCGAGATCGACGGCAGCGGCTACGACGCCTCGCTCACGTGGCGCTCGTTCCGCTTCGCGCCCGGTGACGGTGGGCAGACCGGACTGCTCGAACTGACCGCGTTGTCGGCGAACCGGGGCGAGCGATCCCTCGTGGCCCTGCCTTCCGGCGCCGAGCCCGAGCGGTCCGGCGCATCGCTGAAGCTGACCCACGCGCCCGGCATCGACGAGCGTTTCGAAGCGCGCTCCGACGGCGTCGAGTTGTCCTGGCGGTTTGCGACGCGGCCCGAAGGCCGCGGCGACCTCGTCGTGCGCTACGCCGTCGACGGAGCGATGGATGCCGTCGGCGACGACCGTGGCTTCGACTTCAGCCTGCCGTCGGGTTTGCACGTGCACGTCGGCGCGGTCACCGGCATCGATGCCGACGGCGTTTCCTATCCGGGCGGGCTGCGCTTCGAAGCCGGCGTGCTCGAGCTGTCGCTGCCGGCGTCGTGCGTCGATGCCGCGAGCTATCCGCTGGTGCTCGATCCGGTCGTCGGCGCAGCGTTCTCCATCGACGTGCCGGCCTCCAATGGCTTCCTGTCGTTTCCCGACGCCGCCTACGACGCCTCCCTCGACCTGTGGGCCATCGCTCATCGGCGGAACTTCGGGCCGAGCGACATCCGCGCCCGCGTGACGATGCTCTACGGCTACGGGGCAGCCAGCGTGCTGACGCTGTCGAGCCAGGGCATCGCCATCGAACCGCAGGTCGCCAATCTCGGCTTTGGCGACCGCTTCGGGGTCGTGTGGACCGATGCCACGCACAACACGACGCGGCTGTGCTTCGAGGCCGCGACCTACAACGGCGGCTACGCCTTCCAGGTGTTGTCCTCGGGCCCGAACGGCAGCTTCGTCTCGGCGGACGTCGGCGCCGAAGTCGATGCGCCGATCGGATCCGGGCGCGGCTTCGTCGTCGTCTACGAAGACAACCAGGTGGGCGAGATCCGCGCCCGCCCGGTCTGGTTCGACACGTTCAACGCGGTGCACGTCGGCGCATGGTCGACCCTGTGGCAGGACAGCCCGTTCGCGACCTACCACGAACCGGCGATCTCGCGCGCGGCGGGGCCCGACGGTCGGCTGATCGTCGTCGCCCGGCGCTATGGCCCGGTCGGCAACGCGACGTCGATCGTCGGGCGGGTGGTGTCGTCGGACCTCGTGGTGGTCGGACCGAGCCGCACGGTGTTCGGCGACGGCAGCCGCAGCGTCAGCGCGCCGGACGTCGACGGCTACGCCGGTCGCGGCATCGTGGCCTGCCAGTTCGCGTCTTCGACGTCACCGGCCAACGGGGTGTGGTTCGCACCGGTGCACGTCGCCGCCGACGGTCAGAGTCTCGAGGTCGGCCCGGACCAGTCGATCGGCGGCACGCTCGCCCACCAGGCCGAGCTACCCGCCGTCGGCTACGCGGTCGGCAAGTCGTGGCTCGCCTATCGCTTCGACGAACCCGGCGGCTCGCCGCAGAAGGGCATGCGCTGGATCGGCGTCGACGGCAGCACCTGCGCCGACTGCGGCGACAACGTCACCGTCGGCATGACGCAGACGACGTTCGCGAGCCTCGATGTCTGCGTCGCGACCGCCGCGTCGGGCGGCGACGTCGCGTCCGACGATGCGCTGCTGCTGCGGGTCAATGTATCGCTGCTCGGCCAGTGGGCGACCGCCACGTCCAACGGCGGCGGCATCGCCAACCTCGGCGGCGGCTGCGGCAACGGCGGCGCGCCGTCGTTCTCGGCCAACCCGTCGATCGGTCGCAACCGCTTCGCGTGCGGCGTCTCCGGCCTGCCGCCGACCGCGCTGCTGACGATCTTCAACCTGGCGCCGATGGCGTCGACCCTGCCGTGCGGAGCATGCGTGTGGACGCCGTTCTCGGTCACGGCGACGCCGCCGGTGATCGCCGGCAGTGCCGAGGTCGCGTTCGCGATCCCGTGCCAGACGTCGCTGGTCGGCACGGCGCTCGAAGTGCAGTGGACGACGTTCGATCCGCTGCAGACCGCGTGCCCGCTGCTGCCCGGCTTCGTGATCTCGGATCGCAGCCTGTTGACATTCGGCCAGTAGCCGAAGACCGGCAGGTCCACCCGAAGGGGCTCGGCATGCGAACGGAACCGTTCGGCTTTCCCGGTGAGCCGGCGACGTTCGCGTGGCGCACGTTCGGGGACATCGCGAAGGCTATGTCGATCCTGCAGGAGGGGACGACGGACAACGTCTCCGTTCTGCTCGGCAATGAGCACAAGGCGAGGAACTTCTACGGGAGGGTGTAGGAAGTCCAAGCTGCGGTCCGGACCACCCAACCCCACCGCCACGACGATCCGCGCCCCACGAGCGTCCGTGAACCTGCGCCGCACACGCCGCCCGCCGGGCGTTCCGGCCAGATCCGCACCCCCAGCCCGGACCCCGGCCCCACCGCGAGCTCCAGCTCGCAGCCTGGCCCGCCGCTACCTCACGCTCCCCGCCACTCCTTCTCACGCGGAGGCCCCCTCGCCGCCACCACCGGCGCCTCGAGCGGCGATCCCATCGACCGCAGCACCCGCTCGATCGACTCCGGCGCCGTGATCGCCGACAGCAGCCGCCGCGCAACCCCGCAGTTCGGGCACACCAGCACATCCACCTCGAACACCCGCCGCAGCAGCTCCGCCCACGGATACCGGCGCACCCGACCACGTCGTCGCCCCCGGTGCCCCGGCGCATGCGGAACCGACCTCCGCCGACGCAGCGCATCGATCGCCGGGGAGCAAGCTTCGTCCGCCGCCGCCGATGACGAAGCCCCCTCGGCCGCGACCTGGCGCTCGAGGAGGTGCTGCCGCCGCGGAGCGTCGGCGTCGTCATCGAGGCCTCGTAACTGTGCATGATGATGCGCGGCATCGAGAAGCAGAACAGCAGCACCGTGACGTCGTGCCTCCTCGGCTCGTTCCGCCGCGACGAGCGCACGCGCGCCGAGTTCCTGAAGCTGGTGCGCGGCTGAGCCGCCGGGCCGCGGGCGGGCGGGCGTAGCGCGTCCGGCGACGAGGATCAGTAGCCGAGGACGAGCTCCGCTCCGTTCGTCGCGACGGCCGGCAACGGATCGGGGAGCACCCAGTCGAACACGATCGCCTGCACGTACACGGACGAGCCGTGCAGCATCGGGTTGTTCGGGATCGCCAGGTGCCAGTCGGCGTGGCCGCCGGCGTTCGCGAGCGTGTACGTGAAGCCGGCCGTGGGATCGATCCACTGCTGGCACGCCTGTGGCATGCCGTAGATCGACATCGGCAGCGGCAACGGCAGCCCGAACGCGGTCGTGTTCGAGTATCCGAGGAACGCCAGCGGCACGTTGAACGGCGAGCTGGGCAGATCGTGCAGGCGCATCGAGAACGTCGAGCCGAGCGTCGGCACGGAGCCGGGGCCGGCGAGCAGCACCGGAACGCCGGCCGATCCGGGGCAGCCGACGCCGAACGGAACGAACGCAGGGACCGACGAAGTGTTGCCGGGGACCCACTGGTAGCCGCCGTGCAGCGTGAAGTGCCGGCCGTGGCCGGAGCTGTCGTGGGCGACGTTCCCGGCTCCTTCGTCGAAGTGCCAGAGGCCGACGGTGGCCGCGTCCGGAGTGAACCGTCGCTGCGGCACGAACACGTCCGAGTACCTCGGCACGTTCGAGATGCGGACCTCGTCGACCGCGCCGTGCAGGAACGCCGAGTAGCCGGTGTAACCCCATGCGCCGAGCACGGTCTGCCAGCCGTTGCCCGGCACACAGTTCTGCGGTCCGCACCAGGCGACGAGTTGACCGTCGACGTAGGCCTCGCACGAAGGACCCGATTCCGGGCCGTAGACGAGCGCCAGATGATGCCAGACCTCGTACTGCAGCGTGTCGGGTGGCGAGTTCACGGTCGGGCACGGAGGCGACCAGCACGAATACATGTCGACGGCGAACCGACGCTGGATCGCGTCGACCCAGATCGCGTGCGAGTACCAGCCCCAACGCTGCAGCACGGCGCAGCTGCCGGCGATCGGGTTCGACGGGAGACGCACCCAGGCCTCCCAGGTCGAGTTCGCGACCAGGTTGCCGACGCCGGCCGCGGTGCCGTAAGCGTCGATGCCGTTCAGGAAGAGGCCGGAGTTGGCGGTCTGGGCGGCCGCCGGAACGGCGAGCAGCGTCGTAGCGAGTGCGGATGCGAGGTGCGCGGCGGCGCAAGGCGGCCGGGTCTCGTTTCGTCGGGGCGTGCTTCGGGGATCGGCCATGGTTCTCCTCCTGTGGATTCGGGGGGTGTAGCGACGGACTCCTGAACGAATGCCCCGGCACCTGCCCCGTGACGGAATCCGGGCGCAACGAGGTTTCGGTCACGCGGCGCGGCCGTGTGCATTCCGGCCTCGAGCCCCTTGCTCGACGCGTTGCGGCCCGCGCGGCACCGTAGCCCGCCGCCCACCTGAGCTATCGACCGGTTTCCGACCCGGCCGCGGCCTGCTGGTCGCGGCCGCCGGCGCGCCAGGCGTCGAGCAGCACGTCGGGGCAGCGCAGGCACAGCGCGCGCGCGTCGCGGCCCTCTGGGCCGAACCGCTCGAACAGCTTGCGCGCGCGCTCGGCCGGCCGGGACCTCGCAACGGAGATGAAGGAGGGGCGGTTTCGCGAGGACCTGTATCACCGGCTCAACGTGTTCCAGATCGACGTCCCTCCGCTGCGCGAGCGCATCGAAGACCTGCCCGAACTCGCGGGGCGCATGCTGTCCGAGGTCCTCGACGACGGCTGGCGGAGCCGGTTCGAGGGCATGACCGCGCCGGCGCTCGACGCGCTGCGGGCCTACCGCTGGCTCGGCAACCTGCGTCAACTGCGCAACGCGCTCCAACGTGCCGCCCTGCTCGGCGCTGGTCCGACCATCGATCTCGACGACCTGCCGGGCGAGGTCCGCGAGTCGGGGGGCGCGACGAAGTCGGTGCCGTTCGCCGTCGACGCGATCGCCGGCTGGGATTCGATGTCCCTGCGCGAGGTGCGCGAGGCGGCGATCGAGTCGATCGAGAGCGCATATCTGCGACGCTTGCTCGAGCTGTCCCGCGGGGTGATCCACGAGACCGCGGCTCGCGCCGGCATCCGACCACGTTCGCTCTACGACAAGAGCGGCGCTACGACCTGCACAAGGAACACTTCAAGTCCTGACCACAGACGACACGATCTCCACCAGAGCGCGCCGATCGTCAGCGCGACCCCGCCGGTGCCGCCGGGCGTCGAGATCGAGCGGCGCGGCGTGAGCTCGAGCGACAGGAACTGGTGGTAGAGCGCCTGGCCGACGAGCGCCGGGGCCGGCGGGATCGGCAGCGAGCTCTGCGCGAAGCCGGAGACCGGGACGATGACCGTCGCGAAGTCCGGCTGCACCCAGAGCGAGCAACCCGACTGGCTCGGGCCCACGGACGAGAGCGGCAGGCTCGTCGGCGCCAAGCCGTAGCACGCGACGCCGAGTCCGAGGCCGGGCAGGCCCGACGCGAACGTCAGCAGCGAGCCGCCGGTCCACGCGCGGCGCTGTACGGTCAACGCCAGGTTGTTCCCCGCCTGCACGCAGTAGGTGGTCCCGTACGAACTCGCGCCGGCCGCGCACGGCGCGGCGAGGCGGGCGACGTAGGCGGACGTGACACCGTCGACCGCGATGAAGTCGCCGCCGATCGCGATGCCGCCGTCGAGCCGCACGCCGATCGAGTCGACCGGACCGTTCGCGCCCGTGCCGAGCGCGTGCCACGCGGCGCCGTCCCAGCGCGCGACGTTGTCGGCGAGCACCCCGCCGGGCGAGACGAACGAGCCCCCGACCAGCAATCCGCCGTCGGGCAGCGCCGCAATGCTGCGCAGGACCCTGCCGGTCCAGCCGAGCGCGAAGTTGCCGCCGAGCGTCGCCCAGCCCTGGCCGTCCCAGCGCATGACGCTCGCGGTCGCGAAGGCGGACGGGAACGGGCCCGCCGCGACGATGCCGGCGTCGATGGTCACCGCCAGCGCGTCCGGCGCCGCCGGCGTGCCGCCGCCGAGCAGGTCCCACTGCTGGCCGTCCCACGCGGCGAGATGACCGATCGGCGTGGCGGGCGGCCAGGACAGCTCGGCGCCGACGACGAGGCGCCCATCGGGAAGGAAGCACAGCGCCGACACGGTGCCGTCGAAGCCGGGGATCACCGGGTCCCAGTCGGTCCCGTCGAACACCAGCAGGTTGCTCGCCGGCGCGCCGACGACCGTCAGGTCGCCGCCGACGATCACCCGCCTTCGCTGGTCGCGAGCATGGCGCGCAGCTCGTCGGAGAAGCCGGCGAACGGCCGGGGCCGCGCGGCCGCTGCTGCGCCAGAAAGGAGTCCCCTGCCTATGCGAAACCCCTACTTCGTGTTGGTTCCCGCCCTCGCGGCCGCCGCGGCCGCCCAGACCGTCAACATCGCGCCGACCGGCACCGCGACCATGAGCGCGCCGATCCCCGGCTTCGTCACCGCCGCGAGCTTCGGCAACGACGGCAACCGCGACGGCTACTGGTGGCATCAGTCGGTCGTCGGCACGTCGAACACGCCCGGCAGCTGGTGGCAGGTCGCACTGCCGGCGCCGTCCTTGATGCACGAGCTGCTCCTGTTCAACCGCGCCGACTGCTGCTGGGGCAGGCTCGCCAACTTCCGCATCGAGGCGAAGCTCGCCGGTGCGACCGTCTGGTCCGAGGACTTCTTCACGACCGGCATGTTCCACGTCTGGATGAAGCCATTGCGCGTGCTGCTCGGCAACGGCATCACCGCCGACACGGTGCGGATCCAGAGCCTCGGCCCCAACGCCGAAGGCACGCACTACCTCGAGTTCGCCGAGCTCGAGATCCTGCGATACGGACTCTTGCGCGAGGTCAACCTCGGCAGCACGAGCTTGTCATCCGAGTCGTCGTTCTACATATCCGCCACCAACGTGCCCGCCCAGGCCAACCGGGCCGTCGACGACAACACCAACGGCCACGACTACGCCAACTCGATCGCGCGCACGCTCAATGCTCCAGGCCAGTGGATGCGCTTCGACATCGCCCCCGGTCCGGTGCACGAACTGCGGCTGTGGCCGCCGACGAACAGCATCTGGGGCCCGGGCGGCAACTTCCGCGTCGCCGTGCGCAACGGCTCGATCGAGGTCTGGGGGCAGAGCCTGTTCCCGAACACGTACATGCCAGGTGACCTGCCGACGTACGTCACGTTGCCCGCCGGCGTCAGCGGAGACAACGTCTACATACACACGCTGGGACCCGTGCTCGGCTGGGAGATGCTCGCGTTCGCCGAGGTCGAGATCATCCGCTATGGCAACGGCCTTGCCGACATGCGCAGGTACGACCATGGCTGCGAGGGCTCCGTCGGACTCGCAGGGATGTTCGCGAACAGCCGGCCGGTGCTGGGCTCGACCTTCAACTCGTTGATCGACGTGTCGAGTACCGCTCCGATCTTCGGCGTGCTCGCCGTCGGCCTGTCGCACACGCAATGGGGCACCCTGCCGCTGCCGCTGCCGCTGTGGCCGATCGGCGCACCGGGGTGCAAGGCGCTGACGAGCGCCGACATCCTGCTGACCGGCACCCAGGTCGGCGGCAACATGCTGTTCCAGTTCCCGCTGCCGACGGCCTCCGTGTTCATCGGCGTAACGGTCTACCAGCAGGGCCTGGTGTTCGATCCGGCCGCGAATCCGTTCGGGGCGATCACTTCGGACGCACTCGAACTGATCCTCGGCAGCTGAGTGCCCGGATGGCATCCATCACCGAGCGATTCGCGCTCGCCGCCGGACCATGCGCACAACCGGGCCCGACCCGGCGATGCTCTGCAGGCCCTCGCGCCACTCTGACGGCGATGGCCGACACCGACGCCAATCTCGGTTCGTGGGACAAGGACTGGGGACACGACGGCGACGACTGGTCCCGGGCGTGGGGCTCGACCGACGCGATGTGGCGCGGCAGCGTGCTGCCCCGCATCGGCCGGTACCTGCCCACCGGGTCCTCGCTCGAGATCGCACCACGCCGGGGCCGCGTCACCGCCTACCTGTTGCCGCTCTGTCGCACGTTCGTCGGCATCGACCTGGCGCCCGCGTGCGTCGAGGCCTGCCGCAAGCGCTTCGCCGCCGCCGGCCACGCACGGTTTGCCGTGACCGATGGCGGCGAGCGGGTAGGACAAGCGAGTAGGTAGGACAAGCAGCGGTTCCAGCCGGCCCAACCCCGCCACCGACCGACCAGCGGTTGCGACCCCACGCATTCTCGCAAGCTCCCGAGCCACCCGAGCCGGGCGCTTCACCCGGATCCCGCCCTCGACGCCAGACCCCGCCCCGGCCGCGACCTCGTGATCGCCGCCCACCCGCCTCGTCACGCACCCCACCACCCGTCATCCTCGGGCGGCGCTCGTGCTGGCGCCAGCGCCGGCGAAGCGGGCCAAGGTAGCACGACCGAATGCGCCCGTAACGGGCGCGGCCGGAATAGCACGTCGCCGAAGCCCGTCTCGTGGCCGATGACCCACTGCTTGCGCCGCTGTTTCGGCATGCTCGCGTCGTTGGCTCCGGTGTTCGCGCAGGTCGGACCGGGCGGCGCGGCCGGTTCCGATCGGACAACCGAGGCGAATGCCCGGGAGGCCCTGCGCTGGCTGACGATGCCGGCCGAGTCGCGCGCCGCTGCGGCGCGCGACATGCACCTGCGCCAGCTGCTCGAACGACTGCCGACGACGTCGACATCGCAGCTGGTCGTCACCGACGACGGCGACGTCGTCCACCTCGACTTCGGCTCCGGCGGGCTGCGGCTTCGTCGCCCGGGGACCCCTGCCCAGGTCCGCGGCCGCTGGCGCGCGATGTGCGCCGGACCGTTCACGGCGCGCGCGTTCGGTACGGACCACGTGCTCGTCGTGATGGATACCGGCAACGCGTGCCCGCAACACACCCTCGTGCGTTTCCGGCGTTCGGCGCCCGGCGCCGACTTCGCGCTCGAAGGGGTGGTCGCGATCCCGGCCATCCGATGGCGGGAACCGGGCGCAACGGACGAGACCGAACGGTTTCCGAACGACCTCCGCGTCGTCGACTACGACGGCGCGACGCGCCGCGCGACGCTGCTGTGCGGCTGGCCGACCGGCGAACGGGTCGTCGTCGCCGACGTGACGTTCGGCGACCGGTCGCCGCGACCGGCGGGCGCGCGCCGGTGGCGTCCTACCGCGATGCCCCCCGCGAGCCGGATCGTGTCCGGCCAGCCGCTCGGCGCCGGCGTCGGCGGCGAAGCGCTCGCCGTCGACGGCGAGCTGTTCGCATTCCTGCGGCAGCCCGACGACCGACGGGCGTCGCCGGTCGAGGTGTGGGTGCGCGACCGCGAGGGCGTCTGGACCCACAGCGCCCACACACCCGGAGCCGCGGTCGGGCCCGAGTTCGTCGCGTTCTGCGATCGCAACGGTGTCGTGCACGTGACGTCGCCGCACCACGACGTCGCGCCCGGGGTGGCGACGCCGTCGAAGGAGGCGCACCTGGTGCAGTCGCTGCGCACCTACCGTCTCGATCCGAAGACCGGCTGGTCGCCCGCGCCGCAGCAGTTCGCGTGGACCGGCGCGCTCGCGGCCGGGCGGCAGCTGCGCGTCGTGGTGCCGCCCGACGCGTGTCCGACCGCCGTGCTGCAGACGGCCGCCGGCGACGTCGTCCATGTGCCGAGCACACCCGTGGACGAGCGCGGAACATCGGGCCGTTGACCGAATCGGCGCGGCGACCGCGCCCACCAACGATCAGTTGCCGACGATCGCTGCGGTCGCGCCCGGGGACAACGCGACTCCCTGCGGCGCCGTCGGGTCGAACGCAAGCGCCTGCGCCCACAGTTCGACGCCGATCGCCGACGCCGTGGTCGGCACGTCGAGGGACGTCCGGAACACGCCGCGCGCGTCGGCGACGCCGCTGTCGAGCACGATCGGCGCGACGAACACCGTGCCCCCGAACAGCGGCACGAAGATCGGCGCGACGCCGAAGCTGATCGCGACCGGCGTGCCCGGCGGCACGCGGTTGCCGCCGACGTGGACGCGGTCGCCGACGCTGGCCCGCCCCGAGATCGAGATCCTGAGCCCCCCGAGCGCGCCGCCGTTGCCGGCGCCGATCGTGCCCATCGCACCCGAAGGCCAGCGCGCGCGCAGCAGCACCACCGCGTCGGCGACGACCGCCTCACCTGGCACCGCGTGCTGGACGCACGTCGACGCGCCCTGCGCGAACCAGAACGTGCCGAGTTCGCGCCAACCCGGCGTGCCGTTCGCCTGGTGGAGCCACGCCGTCAGCGGTGAGCGCGTGCGCCTCGACGTCTACCTGCGCAGGTAGAGCCGTTCGAGGCGACCAGGATCCCGAGCGCGACCTCCTCGGAGCACGGCTCGGCGCACTCCGGCCATCCGGTCAGTGGCTGACGTGCACGACCTCGATGCGATCACCCAACAGCTCGCGCGCTGCCTCGAACTCCTCCCTCACGTACCGGCCGACCTCCAGGCGGCGCAGGGACTCGATGTCGCGCAGGGCGGCGAGACTGCCCTGCGGGGGCATGGTGTAGCACCGGATCGTCCGCAGGCTGCTCGATGGTCGCAGCGCATCGAAGTCGATGCCATTGGTCAGCGAGAGGTGCTCGAGCTCGGGCTGCGCAGCGACGGCGGCCCCGACATGACCAGCACCGAGGTTGTAGATCGCCAGCCGGCGCAGGTGCAGCGGGCTGAGACCCTCCGCGAAGGCCTTGGCGCGGCTCGCACCTACTTGCCCCGTGATCCGGGACGCCTCGTCGAGCTCGCCAGCGCGAGCTTTCGCGTATGCCTCTGCAGAGTCCGCCGTGAGTCGCACGCGCAGTTCCTTCAAGCGAGGGAACTCGGCGAGGCAACGCAGGCTCGCCTCGGACAGGCCGGCGACATCGATGACGTCGAGCCTCGTCAGGCTGCGGGGCAGCACCGTGATAAGGTCCTCGGGACAGTCACCGCCCACCAGCAGGTCTTCGAGTTGCGGCAGCATGCCCAAGAGGCCGAACGCGTCCAGACCGGGCGGTTCCTGACTCTCGCGATCACTGGGGATGCTGCGGACCGTTCGTCCCAGCCTAGACAACTGCAGCACACGCAGGCTCGGCAGCGCCGCGAGCGCACCGAGCTTCGGGGCGTCGACGGCGCAGCCATCCAGCCGTAGCGACCGCAATTCCAGCCTGGCGAGCCGCGCGATCGTCGTGGCGTCGATGTGGCATTCGCGCAACTCGAGCGCGCGCAGCGCGGGCATCGCGTCTAGCGTGGGTAGCATCGCGACCGTGACCGCGCAACCAGCGCCTCTGAGGCCGAGGTCGGTCAGCGCCGGCAGCGCCACCAGCGGCGCGAGGTCCTTGTCCGTCAGCTGACGTGATGTCTCCGCAAATGGAGCCGACTTCAACACGATGCGCCGCAGATGACGAAACCGCGCGAACTCCGCCATGCGATCGGCTGGCAGCAGGTCGCATTCGAGGTTCTGCACGTCGTCGGGCACATCGGCGATCGTCGAGGCGGTCGCCGACACGGGCTCTGGCAGTGGCTCACTCGCCGGATCCTGGGCAGGTGACAAGGCGGGTACGGTGCCCGGCGAGGTCCGCACCCACCAGACCGAAATCGCGACCGTAAGACCGAGCAGGACGACAGCGGCCGCGCCCCACCCCGAGCGGCGCTGCAAGACCACGGCTCTGGCATCTTCGGCGAACAGCTGTTGGAGCTCGGCATCGAGCAGTCGTTCTTCGGCGAGGCTGCGTTCAGTCGTCGTCATCACTCGTCTTCCTTCAGTCGCTTGTGGATGCAGTCGTGCAGGCAGGCGCGCACGCGACGCAGCGCGCTCTTGACGCCGGATGGGCCGATGCCGAAGGCGCGCGCCGTAGCATCGCGTCCCTGACGCTGGCCGTAGGTCGCCTCGAGCAGCGCACGGCTGCGTCGCGGCAAGCCGTCGAGGCACGCGCGCAGGGCAGCCAGTCGAGCGGCACCGTGGTCCGGGCAGCGCATGTCCCAGACGCGGTCGGCTTCCTCGACGTCGCGCAGGGCCGTCGGGACGCGACGCCACTTCAAGTACAGGTGCCTGGCCGTGGTGCGCAGGAACGCGAAGACGGCGGGCGACATGCTGGCGTCGAAGTCGCGGCGTCGCATGACCACGACGAACACCTCCTGTACGAGGTCGTCCGCTGTGGCCGCATCGCAGCCGAGCACCCGCAGATACCGCCACAGCGCGGGGCGGTGCTCGTGGAACATCGCCGCAGCGGACCGGAGGTCGGGCTGTCGTTCGGCTTGTTGCACTGCAAGGGATCCCAAGAAGGTGTCTGGAGGGTGCACGAAATCCGAGCCCGGAGCCGGGGGTCAGCGGACGTCCGGGGGCCTCGGCACCATGCGATACCTACCACCTTCGGGCGGCGGCGGCAGAACCGCCTGGCCGGAGCAGGACAAGGCACGCGGAGCGACATCGCGGCTGAGCAGTTCCGTTCGACCAGCCGTGCAGCAGGATCTGCGCCGGCTCGCTCGCGCCGGGCATCAACACGAGCCTGGGGGTGCAGGCACTACAAGCTGCGGTCCGGCCCGCCACGACGATCCCCTCCCCACGAGCGCCGGCCAACCCGCCGCCAGGCGGCCCTCCTGGCGGGCGTTCTGCCCCGATCAGCACCCCCGGCGCGGACCCCCGGCCCCACCACGAACCCCTGCTCGCAGCCTGACCTGCCGTCACCTCACGCTCCCCACCACCCCGCATCACCCGGCGGCCCCCTCGCCGGCGCCACCTCCGGCGCCTCGTGCGGAAGCCCCTTCGCTCGCAGCACCCGCTCGATCGACGCCGGGTCGTGGATCGCCGCCAGCAACCGCCGCGAACCCCCGCAGTGCGGACACACCAGCACCTCGACCGCGAACACCCGACGCAGCAGCTCCGCCCACGGGTAGCGGCGGACCCCACCGCGCGGCCGCCCGCGATGCCGGGGCACGTGGGGGACCGAGCTGCGCCGCCGGCGCAACGCATCGATCGCCGCGGAGCCTGCTTCTTGCTCGGGCGCATCCGCCTCTCCCACGACCGCCTCCGCCTCCTCCCACCGCGGCACCACCCGCGAACGCAGCCCAGCCGCCGGCGCCAACACCCCGTGGTAGGTCACAAGGTGCCGCCGAGGCCGCGGCACGAGCGCCAGCAGCCGCTCGATCAGCACCTCGGGCGTCATCACCACGTGCGTCGTGCCGTCTCGCCACCGCCGCTTCAGCTCGTAACACACCCGACCATCCGCCAGCAGCGACAGCCGCGACTCCGCGATCGCCGGCCGCCCCGCATACCGCACCAGGTGCTCGAGCCGCTTGCGATCCGCCACCGCGACCCGCACGCCCGCATGCAGTGAGAACCCGTCGCAGTCCGCGCACAGCGGCGCCTTCACGAACGGCTCCGCCCGCGTGCCCCGACCGACACGCACATCACCTTCGCCGGCACGCTCGCCGAGCGCCGCCCGCCCGGTCACCGCACCCGAACCCAGCGCCAGCAGCAGATGCTGCTCCTCGGCGACCTCGTCGCCGGAATCCGCCGCGTCACCACCGTCCCACCACTTGCCCGCGCGGCGCAGTCAGGCGCGTGCTCGACGTCGACGCGGTGCTCATCGTGCAGGTGCGGGCGTTCGACGCCGGCAGCCGGCGCGCGCGGCTGCAGCAGGCGCGCTGGGACGTGGTGTGGCGGCTCGAGTCGACCCGCGGCGCGGGCACGCAGTGGACGTTCGCCAACCACGGCACCTGGCGCCGGGCCGACGAGCCGTTCGACCCGACGCGCGGGCTCGCCGACGAGCAGGACTCGCGCGACATCGTGCCGGTCGGCGGCCGCGGCGGGCCGTCGTTCCGCGACGTCGACGAGCTGGTCGCGCACCTGCACGCCGACGCGATGCGGCGGCTGCCGCGCACGGCGGCGCCATGAGCCACGACGTCCGTGACTACCCGGACCTCGATCTGCGGCACCTGACGGTCGAGCTGCCTGCGCCGCTCGGGGAGTTGCTGACGGAGGTCTTTTCGGCTACGCCTCCGCCATGGGATCCTCGATCAAGGCGTTCGCTGCGTTGCTGGCCGTTGCGGTAGGAATGCTCTCGAGTCCGGCACCGGCGCCGGATTCTTGCCGCGGCCGGCGCCCAGTAGGCGGAGGTTTCCAGTGTGTAGGAGACTGCCCCGGCACAGCGGATTGTGAGAAGACTGGTGCCCCGATTCCTGGTGGAGGCGGTGCGGTGCGAAACTTCTGCGGTTGTCCCGATGGGGATGGGCACTGGGTGCCCAACTGTCAGATGACCGAGGTGCTACCGGCGCCTGGTGTGCCTCCGATCGCAATCGAGTGCTTCGAGATCTTCGAAGATTGCCCGCCTATCATGGTCCCCACTGAGTGGTTTCCGTTCTTCGAGTGGGTTGAACAGGACTGTCTTGAGGTTGCGGTGGGGATGCTGGGCTGGGAATGCGAGTGCAAGTAGCCGGGGCCGCGCACTTGCCCGGCGCGCTCAGGCCTCGGCCCGTCTCACTAGATGCGGTCCCGCTGCTTGTTGCCGGAATGCTTCTGTTGCTCGTTGCCTCTCGCAAGTTCGCCTTGGTCGAGGCCTTGTCATGGGTGGAGGTCCTAGCCCTCGTTGTTGAGACTGGTGTCGGCGTGTTGGCCCTGCTGCGCCCGCGGTCGTGGTCAGCAACATTGGCATACCTTGCGCTTAGTATGGCTCTGTTCGGGGGTGCCTTGTGGGACCGACGCGCCGAGGAGGTATGCAATTGCCTGGGCGCGGAGACGTCGACGCAGAGTCGATGGTTGCTGGCCGCGGGTCTCGTGCTGATGGGGGTTCTCGCCGTGCTGGCTCGGGCGTGGGGTCGCACAGGCAATCGGTGACGAGGCGGCGATGGACGACAACAAGGTGCGGCTCGTAGTTCTTGCGGCCATCGCGCTCGTTCTCGGGATTGCTCTACTCGCAGTCGTCTCCTTTAGCGGGGTGTCCGGGCCTCGCCGTGCCAGTGAGGCCGACGACCCGAGCCGCGTGGAGCTGGCGGTTCCCGCCCAAGGCGAGGCGCGCGCACCGGTGCTGGTCGAGCGTGACGTGGTCTCTGGCGGCGACGCGGTGCAGGACATCATCTTCGTCCAGGTTCCCGGAGGCCGCCGCGTGAGCGGTGTGCGGGTCACGATCCGCAGCGGAGATCGAGTCTCGGAGGCCGTTACCGATCGTGGCGGAGCGATCCGGCTTGACCTTCCCGCAGGCCTGGTAGGGTTGGAGGCTCGGGATCCTGGCCTGGGGACGAGATCCTTGTCTGTGGCCTCTACTGCAGGGGCCGACGTGGTGCTTCTCGAACTGAGGCCCTGGGCGCGAATCTTGGCCAGGGTGATGGATGAGCGCGATTCTCCCGTTTCGGGGGCGATCGTGGCAGCAACCGTCAGGGGCGTCGCCGGCGACGCACAGGGCAAGCCGTTGAACCCTGCTGAGCATTCGAAGTCTGGACCGGATGGGCTTGCTGAGTTGGAGGTCAGCCCGGACGGCGTCTATTACGTTGCAGCAACCGATAGCGAAGGGAGAGTGTCCCCTGCCACTCTGGTCAGGGTCACTTCCGGCTCGGCATCTCGCGTGGAGCTGAGGTTGGGTGAGCCAACGTACACCCTTGCGGGGCGAGTGCTCCATGAAGGAGTTGCAGTGCCTGGCGCTCGCATTGCCGTCTCCGGTGCGGGCGAGTTCATTGCGAGCCCATTCAACGCCAAAGTCGTGTCGAGTGACGATGGATCCTACTCGGTAGACTTGAAAGGGCCGGGTGAGTACCGTGTCACGGTCCTTGCAACCGGCTACGTTGGCGCGGCCTCACACTTCCGCGTAGACGCGGCGAACCGGCACGCTCATCGCGACATCGACGTTCATGCGTCCGAGCCACTGGCCGGCGTGGTCTTGTGTCAGGGGCGCGGAGTGAGTGGTTTGACGCTCGAAGCGGTCCCGCTGGATTCTGCGGGCTGGGGAGTCGACGTGTTCCGCGCCATGGACATCGGTAGTGCGGACGGGCTTGGGATGTCCCATCGGTGGCGGATGAACGCGGAGACCGACAGCAGCGGTGAGTTCGAGTTCTCCTCGCCGCCGCCTCTGTTCGGGAAGTGGCGGGTGGCGATCGTCGGGCGAGCACGCGTCGGCGGCCACGTCGGGGCGATCGATGTCACCTGCGAGCCCGACGCTTCGAATCGCGGCCGTCTCGTGCTCGAGGCTTCGCAGGTACGAGAGCGCTATTCCCTTCGTGTCGAATGCGCCACCAGCGTCGTTGGCGTGGTCGAGAAGGCGAGGTTCGTGAGGGGGATGTGGACTGAGTGGAAGGAGGTCATGCCGTTCTCGGGCGCGCACGAGCTGTCGATACGCGGCGAGGATCTCGGCGATGCGTTCCGCTGGGATTCCGGAGGTGGCGACGGTGCGCTCCTGTATGGTCCCCGCCTGCTGAGCGCGCTCGACAAGGGTCGGATGCAGCTCGCTCCCCTTCCTGGCTACGTGGTGGACGTGGATGATGTGCGTGGGCTCGCACTCCAGATGCTGGTCGTGCGAAGCGACTTCATGCATGTGAGCAAGCCGATGCGGAACGTGCGGGGAGGCGATGCAGTCCGCATCGTCGAGCCGCCCGGCGACTACGTGATCACGTTGCTCGAGGGTTCGAACATCCTGGACCGAAGAGTCGTGTCGCTGTCGCCGGAAGTCGATGGCCGCATCACCCTGAGCTCGTCGCAGCGCTGAGGGTGTGGTGTCCAAGAGCGCGGACACGGCGAACCGGCGGCCTCACGTCGATCGTTGCCCGGAGATGGTGTCGCCGAAAGCCGGCATCCGCCCTCGCCGCCGAGCGGGACGGGAGCTGGTCCGCGACCTCGTTTCGCCGAATCCGCCGATCGTCGACGTCGAGCATCTCGAGCCGGGCATCTGCCGGCTCTTCGACCGGCTGCTCGGATTCGACGCAGCCGAGTCGTAACCGTCGCGTGAAGCACATCTGGAAGCGCCCGAGGCGCTCGGCATCGTGCT
>CALKYL010000341.1 GCA_938003515.1 uncultured bacterium | reverse complement strand
GCGTTCCAGAAGCGCGTGCCGCCGACGCGCATGCGCAGATCACCGCTGGTGCTGTCCGGGATCGCGACGACGCGCAGCTCCCGATTCTCCTCGAGCACCTGACGCGCGATCGGGATGAAGTCGCGGTCCCCGGAGACGATGACGATCGCGTCGATGTCCGGGCGCCGGTAGAGCACCCGGCAGACGTCGCACGCGAGCTGCACGTCGGCCGAGTTCTTGCCGGCGTGGCCGACGAGCACGTACTGCGGGTCGAAGCCCATCAGCGCGAGGTCGTGCGCGACCTCCATGCCCGGGTAGGTGTCGAAGGCGGCGTAGGACCGCCCGAGGATCATCGGCGCCTCGTCGTTCTGCAGGCGCTGCTTGAGCTGCTCGAGGATGCCGAGCGAGAGCTCCCGGATGCGCAGCCCGCTCAGCTCCTCGCGGTTCTTCAGCGACAGGAAGAGGTTCTCGAAATCGACGAAGACGGCTGCGTGCATGACAGTGGACTACAGTGGACCGACCAGGATCACGGGGCCCGACATTCGGAAGCCGTGCTGTGACGGCCCGCGGCTGCCCGGGCGCGGCGGCCGCGCACGAACCGCTCAGACCTGCGGCAGCGACGAGTCGCGCACCCGCTGCGCGCCCGGCGCGCCGATCTCGACGCCGTTGGTCGGGCTCGGCGCGTCCGGCGCCAAGACCGCGTCGTCGTCGAGCAGATACGTGTAGGCCGCCAGGCCCTCCTCGTAGCGGCGCATCAGCAGCGCGGACTGCTTCATGTCGATCTTGCCGTCGCGCAGCGCCTGCTCGAGCCGGCCGCGCATGCGCCGCACGAGGTCCTGCTTGTCGTACTGCACGTAGCTGAGCACCTCGGTCACCGAGTCGCCCTCGATCACGCGCTCGATGCGGTAGCCGTGCTGCTCGTCCATCGAGACGTGGATCGCGTTCGTGTCGCCGAACAGGTTGTGCAGGTCGCCGAGGATCTCCTGGTAGGCGCCGACCAGGAACATCGCCATGTAGTAGGGCTTGCCGGGGGTGATGGGATGCACCTCGAGCACGCTCTTGACGTCGCGCAGGTCGATGAACTTGTCGACCTTGCCGTCGCTGTCGCAGGTCAGGTCGGCGAGGATCG
The DNA here is from genome assembly GCA_938003515.1 of uncultured bacterium. The sequence continues at coordinate 5,231 of CALKYL010000341.1, read as the reverse complement.
CGCGCCGCGTCGGCCGTTCGTTGAGCCGGTGGATCGGCATCGTCGGGAACAGCTGCTTCACCGCCCAGTGGTCGGGCGCCGACTGGAACACCGAGAAGTTGCAGTAGTAGGTGTCCGCCAGCGCGCGCTCGAGGCCCTGCAGCTCCTCCGGCACGTATTCGAGCGTGTGCACGATCTGCCGGATGCGGTCACAGATCGCCCAGAACAGCGTCTCGGCGGTCGCGCGCCCCTTGAGGTCGAGGTAGCCCAGGTTGAACAGGCTGATCGCCTCTTCCTTGAGCTGCAGCGCGTCGTGGTAGGACTCCTGGAAGTTCTTCAGCGACACGTCGCGCAGGATCTGCGCGAGGTTGACGATCGTGCTGTCCTCGTGCTTGCCGGCGTCCTTCGGCACCTCGACCTGCTGGGTCGACACGCCGAGCACGTCGAACACGAGGATCGCGTGGTGCGCCGTGAGGGCGCGCCCCGACTCGCTGACGATGTCGGGGTGCGCGATGCCCTGCTCGTCGCACGCCTGCTGCACGGCGAAGACGACGTCGTTGGCGTACTCCTGCAGCGAGTAGTTCGCCGAGCTCTGGAAGTTGGTCTGCGAGCCGTCGTAGTCGACCGCGAGGCCGCCGCCGACGTCGATGAACTTCAGGCCGGCGCCGAGGCTGTGCAGCTCCGCGTAGAAGCGGGTCGCCTCCTTGAGCGCGTCCTTGATGGCGCGGATCGCCGTGATCTGGCTGCCGATGTGGAAGTGCAACAGCTCGAGGCAGTCGAGCATGTCGAGCTCGCGCAGCCGCTCGACGACGCGCACGATCTCGCCGGCGGTCAACCCGAACTTGGACTTCTCGCCGCCCGACTCCTGCCACTTGCCGGCGCCGCGGCTGGCGAGCTTGGCGCGCACGCCGATGTGCGGCCGCAGGTCGAAGCGTCGGCTGACCTCGATGACGGTCTCGAGCTCCTCGAAACGGTCGACGACGACGATCGTGTAGAGGCCCATCTTCTGGGCCAGCATCGCCGTCTCGATGTAGTTGACGTCCTTGTAGCCGTTGCAGATGACCAGCCCGTCCGGGTTGGTCATGTGCGCGAGCACGACCAGCAGCTCGGGCTTGCTGCCGGCCTCGAGGCCGAGCGCGTGGTCCTTGCCGAAGTCGACGAGCTCCTCGACGACGTCGCGCTGCTGGTTGACCTTGATCGGGAAGACCGGGCGGTAGCGACCCCGGAACCCGCACTCGTCGATCGCTCGCGAGAAGGTCGACGCGAGCGCCCGCACGCGCATCTGCAGGATGTCCGACACCCGCAACAGGATCGGCAGCTCGATGCCCCGGTTGCGCAGGTCCTCGACCAGCTCGGGCAGGGAGAACTTCGGTCCGCCCGGACCCTGCGGCTGGACCAGCAGGTCCCCGCGGTCGTCGATCGCGTAGGTGTCCCCGCCCCATGCTGCGAGCTGATACAGCTCGGCGCTGTCTCGCGTCGTCCAGGCGCGCAGGTCCTTCTGGGGTGTGCTCAATTCGGGTTCGCTCCGTTGGCGCAGTCGCGGAACCGTCCGCCACGCCGTGTGGCAGGCCCGGGGTCCGTTCGAGGCAAGCGGCGCATTGAACACGAACGAGGCGCCCACCGGCAGTGCTCGGCGGCCATTTTTCGGGCCGCCGCGGCCGCGGCCACGCGGACGCGGAGGCTGGCCGACGCGCGCTCGCCGGCGTAAGGTCGGGGCGTGAGCACCGTCGATTCCGCAGCCGGCCCGCTGCGCCAGCAGGACGCCGAGGTCGCGGCGTGGCTGCAGCGCGAGGACCAGCGCCAGGCCTCCACCCTGACCCTGATCGCGTCCGAGAACCACTGCTCGGCCGCCGTCCGCGAGGCGACCGCGAGCCGCATCACCGACAAGTACGCCGAGGGCTATCCCAGCAAGCGCTACTACGGCGGGTGCGAGGTCGCGGACGGCCTCGAGGAGCTGGCGCGCCAGCGCGCGATCCAGCTGTTCGGCGCCGAGGCCGCGAACGTGCAGCCCCACTCGGGCACGACCGCCAACCTCGCGGCCCTCTTGACGCTGGCCGGCCCGGGCGGGCGCATCGTCGGCATGAGCCTGAAGGCCGGCGGGCACCTGAGCCACGGCCACCAGAAGAGCCACACCGGCATGGTGTTCGACGCGCGCCAGTACGGCGTCGACGCGAACGGGCGCATCGACCTCGACGAGGTGCGCGACCTCGTCAAGGAGCACCGCCCGCACGTCGTCATCGCCGGCGGCAGCGCCTACTCCCGCAACATCGACTACGCGGCGTTCGCCGAGATCGCGCACGAACACGACGCCGTGCTGCTCGCCGACATCGCGCACCCGTCCGGGCTGGTCGCCGCCGGCGTCGTCCCGACCCCCGTCGGCCACGCCGACGTCGTGACGATGACGACGCACAAGACGCTGCGGGGGCCGCGCGGCGGCATGATCCTGGCCAGGCAGGAGTTCCAGAAGCGCATCGACTCGTCGGTGTTCCCCGGGGGCCAGGGCGGGCCGCTCGTGCAGCAGATCGCCGGCAAGGCGGTCGCGTTCGGCGAGGCGCTGCGGCCGGAGTTCCGCGCCTACCAGCAGCGGGTCAAGGACAACGCCGCACGGCTGGCCGAGCGGCTGGCGGCGGCCGGGCTGGCGATCGTCTCGGGCGGCACCGACAACCACATCGTGCTCGTCGACCTGCGCGGCCTCGAGGTCACGGGCGCCGACGTCGAGGAGCGCGCGCTGGCCGCCGGGCTGGCGGTCAACAAGAACGCCGTGCCCGACGACCCGCGGCCGCCGATGGTGACGTCCGGGCTGCGGCTCGGCACCGCCGCCGTGACGACCCGTGGCTTCGGCCGGGACGAGATCGACGCCGTCGCCTCCGTCATCGTCGGGCTGGTGCGCGGCGAGGACCCCGACCGCTACCGCGGGGTCGTGCAGGAGCTCTGCACGCAGCACCCGCTGCCGTAGCGCCGGCGGGCGGCCGCCCGGGCGGGCGGCGCTACCAGCGCACCGTGCCGAGCGCCGCGCGCACCGCGCCGACGTGGGCGTCGTAGGCCTCCTGGGCGGCCGCGAACTCGACGATCTGCAGCCACGTGCCGTCGAGCCAGAACGCGAACGGCGACGGCCGCCGCGCCCAGACCGCGACCAGGTAGCCGACGCGCTCCCCGCCGACGTTGGCGGTGCACTCGAGCAGGCGGCCGCGCGCGCCGTCCCGGCTCTCGACGTCGGCCTCGCCGACCACTTCGTAGCCGCGCTCGAGCAGGTCGTTCTCGAGCGACTCGGCCCAGAACGCGACGTCGGCGTCGGTGCGGTCGTACATCGCGCGGTGCCACAGACGGGCGTCGTCGCTGGTCATCGCGCGCAGCCCCTGGCCCGCGTCCTGCAGCTCGACGAACGAGGCCGGCAGGTCGATCGGCCGCGTCGCGCACGCGGCCGCCAGCAGGACGGCGGCGATCGCCGGCAACCCGTGGCGGAGACCCATCAGAAGCCCTCCAGGACGGCGTCGGGGCCGACGCGGTTGATCCACGGGAACCGGCTCGGCCGCCTGCGCTTCGGCCGCGGCGGCGCCTCGACGGCCGAGCGGAAATCGACCCGCAGCGTCGCCATCGCCACCTGGTCGCGCAGGAACTTCCTGCGCCCCTCCATGCGCTCGATCTCCTCGGTCAGCCGCCGCAGCTCCCTCTCGACGGCGAGCACGTCCTCGACCTTCTCGGTGCGCCCGAGCACCTCGAGCAGCCGCTCGCGCGCCTTCCTGGCGTTGTCGAGCCGGATGCCGAGGTCGACGAACTCCTCGGTGACGTCGTTGGCCGAGCGCTGCTCGGCGAGCACGCGCCCGGCCTCGCGCGCGGCGGCGAAGGCGTCCTCGAAGCGCTCGGCGGGCAAGCGCACGGTCAGCGCCGTGCCGGTCTGCATCTGCAGGTAGCCCCCGAAGCCCTCGACGAGCGCGAGGAACGCCGCGGCCGCCTCCTCGGCGCGCGGCACCTCGACCCGCACCTGGCCCTCGTAGACGAGCATGCGTTCGGTGCGCGGTGCGCGCGCGTCCGGCAGGCCGTCGTCGTCGGTGTCGGCGAACCGGTTGGCGACGCGCCCGCGCACGTCGCCGGCTTCGCCGTCGGCGAAGTACGCGCCGATGCGCGCGCTGGCCTCCGGCTCCGCGGCCGGCTGCTCGCCGGCGTAGCGATCCGCGGCGATGCCGTCGGTCACGTCGTCGAAGCCGACGACCGGCGATCCGGGCGCCGCCCCGGAGCGATCGGGGGCGTGGCACGCGGCCGCTGCCAGCAAGACGACCAGCAGCGAGAGGCCGATCGACCGGGAACAACGCATCGTCACCTCCGGGTTCCTCATCGGGTCGCGGGTTCGCGGTTGTACCCGGGTGGCGTAGGATCGCCACCCGCATGCCGACACCCCTCTGGCTCAGCGCCCTCGTGACGTTCGCAGCGCCCCAGGGCGCGACGCCGGCGACGCCGACCACGCCGGGAAACCCGCCCGGGATCCAGGGCATCGTCTGGCAGCGCACGCTCGACGACGCGCTCGCGGCGCAGCAGGCGAGCGGCCTGCCGCTCCTGATCGCCGTCAACATGGACGGCGAGGTGTTCAACGAGGCGTTCGCCCGCGAGGTCTACCGCGACCCCGCGTTCGTCGAGACGACGCGCGGCTACGTCTGCATCGTCGCGTCGCCCGACCGACACACCGAACGCGACTACGACGCCGACGGCAACCGCGTCGAGTGCCCCCGCTTCGGTGGCTGCACCTGCGGGGAGCACATCGCCGTCGAGCCCGAGCTGTTCGCGCGCTACTTCGACGGCCGGCGCAACGCGCCGCGCCACATCGGCGTCGCGGAGGACGGCCAGGTCCTGTTCGACCGCTTCCTCGACCGCTCGATGACGACGGCGATCGAGGCGATCCGCACCCACCGGGGGGCGCCCCGGCCCGACGTGCTCGGGCCGACGGACGACGTCGCCGAGCTGTTCGGGCGCCGGGATGCGCTGGCGCGCACGCTGCTCGAGCGCCGCTACCGGGCGGGCGACGCGGCCGAACGGCGGCGGCTGCTCACCGCGGCCGGCGGCGCGACCAACCGACCGCTCGACCTGTTGCGCATGGGGCTGTGCGAGGACGACGACGCGCTATGCGGCGCCGCCGCGACGGCCCGCGCGGGGCTCGGCGGGCCCGGAGCGGTGCTCGACGTCGAGGACGCGCTCGCCCGCATCGACGACGGCGCCGTGCGCGGGGCGCTGATCGCCCGGCTCCGCGAGCTCGGCCGCGA
>CALKYL010000340.1 GCA_938003515.1 uncultured bacterium | reverse complement strand
TTCCGCTGCCACGGCCCCGACGCCGGCACGCGGGAGGCCGATCTGCGGCTCGACCTGCGCGAGCACGCGATCGCGGAGCGCGACGGCGCGGCGGCGATCGTGCCCGGCGACCCCGAGCAGAGCCTCTTGTGGCAGCGCGTCACCGACCACGACCCCGGCGAACGCATGCCGCCGCCGGCGAGCCGCAAGCCCGCGCTCGCCCCGGAAGAGCTCGCGATCGTGCGGCGCTGGATCGAGGAGGGCGCGGTCTACGAGGCGCACTGGGCGTTCGTGCCGCCGGCGCGAGCCGAGCTGCCGGGCGCGGCCGAGCACCCGGTCGACGCGTTCCTCGCGGCCGCGATGCGCCGCCGCGGACTCGTGGCGGGCCCGGAGGCCGACCGCGAGACGCTCTGCCGGCGCGTGTTCCTGGTGCTGACGGGGCTGCCGCCGACGCCCGCCGAGCTCGACGCGTTCGTCGCCGACGGCCGCGCCGACGCCTACGAGCTGCTGGTCGAACGGCTCTTGACCGAGGAGCCCTACCGCTCGCGCCACGCCGAGCACCTCGCGTCGATCTGGCTCGACGCCGGCCGCTACGCCGACACCAGCGGCATCCACATGGACGCCGGCCGGCAGGCCTGGCTGTGGCGCGACTGGCTGATCGAGGCGCTGCGGGACGACCTGCCGTTCGACCGGTTCGTCGTCGAGCAGCTCGCCGGCGACCTGCTGCCGGACGCGACGCCGGCGCAGCGCGTCGCGACCGGCTTCCTGCGCAACCACGTGACCACCGACGAGGGCGGCGCGATCGACGCGGAGTATCTGGTCGAGTACGCCGCCGAACGGACGAACACCGTCGGCAGCGTGTTCCTCGGGCTCACGGTCGGCTGCGCGCGCTGCCACGACCACAAGTACGACCCGCTGACGCAGCGCGACTACTACCGCCTGTTCTCGTTCTTCTACAACAACGACGAACCGGGCCTCTACACGCAGTCGAAGGACCCGAACCGCGCCCTCGAGCCCAGGCTCGAGGTGCCGACCGCGACGCAGGCGCGCCGCCGGGAGGAGCTCGCCGGCCGCATCGCGGACGCCGAGCGCGAGCTGTCGCGCACGTCGCCGGCCGAGCAGCGCGGCTACCGCCGCTTCGTCACCGCGCTGGCCGCGGACCAAGGCGTGCGGTGGCAGCGACCGGTCGTGCTGTCGGCGACGTCGGCGTTCGGCGCGACGCTGTCGATCGGGGTCGACGGCTCGGTGCTCGCGAGCGGCGAGAGCCCGCCCGACGACGAGCACGTGGTCGTGCTGCACAGCGACGCGGTCGGCCAGCGCTGGCTGTGCGTCGAGGCGCTGACCGACGCGAGCCTGCCGGGCGGCCGCGTCGGGCGCGCGCAGCACGGCAACGTCGTGCTGCAGCACGTGCGGCTCGAGGAGCGCCCGGCCGCGGCGGGCGAGGGGGCGGCGTGGACCGAGGTGCCGCTCGTCTACGCGCTGGCCGACGTCGAGCAGGACAACGGCGACTTCGCCGCCGGGCACGTGCTCGCCGACGACGGCCACGGCTGGGCCCCGGCCGGCCACGTCGGCAACCCGTCGCCGCGCGCGACGATGCTGCTCGCCGGGCGGCCGTTCGGCGCGGAGGGCGGCTGCGAGCTGCGGGTCACGCTGACCTACGACTCGATCTACAAGCAGCACGTGTTCGGCCGGGTCCGGTTCGCGACCAGCGGCGCCGACGAAGCCGGCCTCGCGCGTCTGCCGCTCGCCACGACCGGCTTCGCGATCGCCGGCCCGTTCGCCGCCGACGGCCGCGACGCGCTCTACGAGACCGCGTTCGGCCCGGAGACCGCTGCGAGCTACGACGCCGACGCGGTCTTCGACGAGCGCGGCTGGCGCTTCGATCCGTCCCTGACCGGCGACGGCGCGCACCGGCTGGCCAACGGCGCGAACGCGCACTACGTCGCGCAGCGGCTGTGGGCGCCGACCGCGCGCACGTGCGAGGTCGCCCTCGGCAGCGACGACGGCTTCCGCCTCTACCTCGACGGTCGGCTGGTCGCCGAACGGCGCGTCGACCGCGGGGTGCGGCCCGACCAGGACCGCGCCGCGCTCGAGCTGTCGCCGGGCCCGCACGTGCTCGTGCTCAAGGTCGTCAACACCGGCGGCGCCGGCGGCTTCGCGCTGCGGCACGTCGAGCGGGCGGACGAGCTCGCGCCCGACCTCGCGCTGGCGCTCTTGCCCGCGGCCGCGCGCACCGGGCTGGTCGCCGACCGCATCCTCGCCGCCTACCGCAGCCACCACTCCCCGGAGCACCGGGCGCGCCTCGCCGAGCTCACGACGCTGCGCGACGCGCTCGCCGCCGTCGAGGCGGCGGTGAGATCGGAAGAGCACACGTCTGAACTCCAGTCACACTGATATATCTC
>CALKYL010000339.1 GCA_938003515.1 uncultured bacterium | reverse complement strand
CCGACCAGCGCGCGCATGCGCTCGCCGTGCTGGGCCTCGAGCCCGGCGCGACGCGGGAGCAGGTGCGGCGCCGGCACCGGGAGCTGGTGCGCAAGTTCCACCCGGACGCCCAGCCGCACCTCGGCCCGGTGGCGCAGCGCGAAGCCACCGAGCGCTTCACCGCGATCCAGCGCGCCTACGAAACGCTGATGGCGAGCGCCTGAGTTGCTGCTGCCAGGGCACCCGGATGCGTTACCCTGTGCGGCATGGTCACGATCACCGCGCGCTACGAAGGCGACCTCAGCTGCACGGCCGTGCACGGTCCTTCGAAGTCGGACCTCCGCACCGACGCGCCCAAGGACAACGAGGGCCTCGGCCGCACCTTCTCTCCGACCGATCTCGTGGCGACCGCGCTCGGGACCTGCATCCTGACGACGATGGGCATCGTCGCGCGCCGCCGCGGCATCGCGGTCGAGGGCGCGACCGCCCGCGTCGAGAAGAACATGCAGGACAGTCCGCGCCGGATCTGCGGGCTGCCGGTCGAGGTCACCGTGCGCGGCGCGCTCGACGACGAGCAGCGGCAGGTGCTCGAACGCGCGGCGGAGGCCTGCCCGGTGCACAAGAGCCTGCACCCGGACATCGACGCGACGATCACGTTCGTGTGGGACGACCCCACCGCCTGAACCGGCCGCCTCGTCCGCCGCTCGGCGGCGCCGCGGCGCTCAACGCCACGTCGACCGGCTCGTGTTGGTGGCGAACGCGTCGTAGAGGTTGCGCGAAGGATCCGGTGCGCGACCCGCGACGACGTTGACGTCGCTGAGCACGCCGGTCACGAGCCCGCCCACGGCGCCGACCGCCGCGGCGAGCGCGAAGGCGCACAGCAGCGCTCGGCCGTCGCAGCCGTAGTAGGCCGCGTTGCTGTTGGCGAACAGCTGGACCGGCGTCGTCACCGCACAGACCACGGGCTTCACGAGGGTGCAGCCGGGCGCGGCGAAGGTAGGGGTGGCGAGAGCCAGCGCGGCGCATGCCGCAGCGGACCGGAGGCGACGGCGGGGCGTGCCGGACGCAGCGCAGGCCGACCGGGTTCGTGGCGCTCAGCCCGGCCGCTGCTCCAGACGGATGCGGATCGGGCCCTTCGCGGTCGACGGGTCGACGACGTGCCCACCCTGCACGATCTCGACGACGCCGCTCGCGTACAGACGGCGCGCCGCCTGGCGCGCCCTCTCCATCAGAGGCCGCCAGTCCGCCGCGACGTGTCGCGCCGCCTCGGACGGACAGATGGTCGCCCCCGCCGCACGCGCCGACAGCAGCGCCTCGATCGCCCATTCGAGCGCGCGATCGGTGGCGTCCAGGCGCCTGGTGCGGCACGCGTCGCTGCAGTAGCGGACCTCGTCCCAGTTCCGCTCCCAGCGCTTGCGCCATTCGAAGCGTCTCCCGCACCGCGCACAGAGCTTGCTCGGAACGTCTTCCCGCATCGGCCGGAATTAAGCGCGGTCGCGGCGGCGCCTGCAAGCGACTGCCTCCCGGGCCCCGAAAATGTGCGGCCGGCCAAAACCGTGCCGCGCGTCCGGCGTCTTCACGGGCACGATCGATCCATGAGCACCGCGGAACCGTTCCTGGCGGAGCTGTTCCAGGCCCATCGCCAGGGTCTGGCAGGCGCGGTCCGCAGTGTGCTGGGTCCTTCGGCCGACGTGACCGAGGTGCTGCAGGACGCCTTCCTCAAGGGTTGGCGCGACTGGCAGCGCGGCACAAGGCGGAACGACCCGGTGGCATGGATGTTCGTCATCGTCTGGCACGCCGCGACGGACGCCCGCAGGCGCCGGCAGCGACGGCCGAACCACGAACCCCTCGACGAGGAACGAACCGTGACCCCGACCACCAGGACCGCACCGTCGCCGGCCCACGCGCTCGAGCAGCGCGAGGCCGTCGCACGCGCGCAAGCAGCCGTCGCGAAGCTGCGCGAAGACGAGCAGCAGGTCTTCCTGCTGCGCGTCGCCGGAGAGCTGACCTACGAAGGCGTCGCCGAGGCGCTGTCGATCCCGGTCGGCACCGCGAAGACGCGCATGCGGCGCGCGCTGCAGCAGCTGCGCAGCGGCTTGGGGATCCACGTCACGAAGGAGAGCCTGCGATGAACGACCACCAGCACACGAACTGGTCCGCCGACGAACGCGAACGCCTCGAGCAGGAGCTGCTCGAGCTGCACTTCGGCTGCCACGAGGACCCTTCCGCGCTCGAGGCGCGGCTCGCCGCGGACCCGTCGCTGCGCCGGCTGCAGGCCGACGTGCTCGCGCAGGCCGCGCTGCTCGAGACGGCCGTGCGGCCGGAGCAGCCGCGGCTCGCGCTG
>CALKYL010000338.1 GCA_938003515.1 uncultured bacterium | reverse complement strand
CCGGCGGCGTCGCCCGCGTTCTGCTGCGCGAACCGGAAGTTCGCCATGTTCGCGGTGTTCGGCCCTCCGACCTGCGCCGGTGAGCAGACGCACCGTTCGACCGCCACCTCCAGCCCGTGATGGAGGTCGACCGTCTTCACCCACTGCATCGAACAGCCCTGGCGCAGGCCCGGCTGCGTGCACTCCGGCGGCCACGCGACGCAACCCATGCCCGGTCCGGGCGCGAAGCCGGGGTGGTCGAGCCAGAACCGCTTGCGGCCCGCCACCACGAAGTGCGAGTTGTAGCAACCCGCGAAGCCTCCGCCGGCGTTCTCGGCGCCGGGGTTGGCGATCCTGGTCTCCTGGGTGCCGTCGTTGCCGTTCGTCGTCGGGCTCTCCCATCCGTGCGTGATCGGTCCGCTCGGGGCGCTCCCCGATCCCGTCCCGCCGGTGGTCGGCCCGGAACTCCCTCCGGTGGTCGGTGCACTCGGCCCAGCCGCCTGCTCGCCACAGCACTCATGGGTCGGCGTGCAGAACGCCTCGTTGTTCTGGGCCGCGCCGGCGATCGGCATGCCCAGCCCGACGAGAACACACAGCAGAACGCGCGAGGGTCGCGATCCCCGAAGGCGACGATCGATCATCGTGAGGCTTGGAAGTGGCTCGTGGGCCTCGGCCCGAAGTGGTCTCCTGTCCGACTGGCCTCTTAGCGAGCAGACACGACCAAGGCAACGGTGCGCCAACGAAAGCCTCGTGAAGACGCCGTGCGAGGCGCTGTCCGTTCGTCGACGAGCCTCCGGATTCCGGAGGGTATTCGCGGGCCTGCCGCATCGAACCACCCGTGACCGCGGCCAGCGTGGAGTCGGTGGACCCGCCTGGTGTCGGGCTGGAAGCCCTCAGCTTGCGCCCTGAGAGAGCAGCGGCGACGCCCGGGTAGACCGACGCCGTCGAGCCACCGCCCACCGCGCACCTCCCGGCGGCTCCAAACAACTACGAGGCGCGTTGCCGAGACGTTCCTCGTGGCCGGCCCCGATACCGACCTCATGGGTGCGTCGAACGGGCTCTCGCCGCTCCCTCTGGCGCCAGTTGACGCAACGACTTGTCCCGGGTAACAGGCCCTGGGTAGCCGGATATCGCCGCGCCCGTTCGAAACCTGGCATGGAGGAGTCGGACATGGACGATGCCGAAGCGACACTGCAGCGGGTGCAGCTGGGCGCTCGATCCGGCGCGCGGAGCGTCGTGCGTGCGTCGGCGATCGTCCAAGACGCCGTCCTGGAGGTGTTGTCGCGTTGGGAGAACGCGATGCTCGCGAGGAAGCGCATCCAGAACGTGCATGGGTGGGCGTTCCGCGTCGCGGCCAACGCTGCAAGGAGGTTGCTCGCAGATCGCAGGTGGACGCAGTTGCGTGGCCACGAAGTCGCTCCCGAGCCCGATGGGAACGAGGAGCCGACGCTCGGTGCTTCCAGGCGCAAGACACTGCGCATGCAGTTGGGGCGGGCCCGGGGCAAGTTGCGCGGTCGCCAGCTGGAGGTCATCCGGAAGATGCTGGAGGACGGGATGAGCTATCGAAGAGCTGCTCGAGAACTCGGCATGACACCGGGAAACGTGCGGCGGTCGTTCCGGTCCGGCCTCGCGCGACTGGAACGGGGGTTGCGCCAGCGTGCGTCGAAGCAGCGTCCGCACGATGACTGACCGGCCGATCCACTTGTCTGGTCGAGCGTTGCTCCGTCGGGCGACGATCCGAAACCGGAGCGGATGTGATCCCCCCCCCCCTCCTGTCCATGAGGTGCGCTCCGTGCGGAGCCCAGTTGGATCGACCATCGAAGGGAGCATGACATGACCCACGCGTTCGCGCTGTTCGCCGGCTTCGTCCTCCTGTTCCTCGCACAGCTGGCACACCGACCGGCGATCGCATGCTCGAACGCCCGGCTCCCCACACCGGGCGCCTACGTGTCTTTGCTTCCGTTGGCAGGCTGCACCCCCAAGCTCGAGAAGTTCGGAAGCGGCGTCATCGCCTGGGCCGGTTGCCCCACGTGGGCGTGCGGCGTGGAGGATGCATGCCAGATCGAAGGCACCGTCATCACGACCTGCAAGTGCCGCGACGCCGGCTGGGACGGCGTGCTGTGCCAGGGCGTCGTATCGTACGACCAGTATGGGCTGGTCGTGGCTTGGGAGTGCTTCGTGCAGGCATGCGAGAACTCGGATCCGGCACAGTGCTTCAAGACACCGGAGCCGGCGGGGGCGCAGCAGTTCTTCGTCTGTGACTGCTGAACCGTGCATCGCCGATCGCATCGCCGCCTCGCGCGCCCCGAACGCACATGAGCTCCAAGCGGATCGCTGTCCCGGTCGTCGTATTCGCGTGCGTCGTCGCGATCGCCGCGTACTGGATGAGAAACTCGACGCCCGGGCCGGCCGCCGAGCCACCGGGCGACGGTGCGGGGCTCGCGACGGCGAACCGCGCCGTGCCGGCCGGCGCCCCCCCATCGCGCACCGAGGCCACCGAGCAAGTCACGGTCCTCCGGGTGGTCGGTGGCGCGGCGCAGGTGCCTCTGGCCGAGGCGTTCGTCTGCGTGCTGCCCGAGGACGGCGCTGACACGCTGCAACGCGACGTGCTCGCCAGCGCCGCCGCGGACGGCACGATCTCGCTGACCGCAACACCGGCGGTCCAGCTGCTCGCGTGCTGCTCGGGATACGTGCCCCGGATCGTCGCGTCGGACGCATTGCCGGAGCTCGTCGTGCTCGACGAAGCAACGGTGCTGTCGGTTTCGGTGCTCGACGACCGGGGCGTCGGGCTCGAAGACGCCCTCGTCATGCTCGCGCGCGACAGCGGCCCCGGCAACCCGATGTCGGGCCTCGACCTGCCGGAGCCGGGCATCGGGCACCCGCTCTCCGCTCTGCCCGTGTGGGCCGCGCCCTCCGGGGGCGACGGCCGCGTCGAGTTCTCGGAGCTCCCACCGGCGAGGTACGCGCTCTACGTGCATCACGACACGATGGTGCCGGCTTCGGACATGGGCGACGGCTCCACGCTCGCGCTCGCGCCGGGGCGGCACTCCGTGCACGTGCCGATGCAGCCATGGCACGCGGTCGTGTTCCGGTGTCCGTCGGATGCTGCGGTCACGAACGTGCTCTGGAGCGTCCCCGTGGTCGGCCTGAATCGCAGCCACCCGGTGCTGTCGCGCCTGCATCGCATCCACGGCTGGCTCACGCCCCGCTACCCCGACTGCCACGTCTACGCGCACGTCCCCGGCCTGCTCGGCGGCGAGCTGCCGGTGCGGTGCTTCGTCGAGACCGCGGACGGCAGCCGCTACCGCGGGGAGTGGGAGCTCACCCCGGTGCGCGACCTCGAGCAGCCCGTGTTCCTCGAACTGGACACCACGCCCCGGCGGCCGGTCACGATCCGTCTGGTCGGCCCCGACGGCGAGGACTACCCGGGCGTGCCGTTCGCGGCGACGCCCGTCGGGCGCGGCCACTCCGATCGCCATGACGGCGTGACCGGGGAGCCGGTCCTGATGCCGTGCGGCACGTTCCGCTTGGAACCCCGGCAACTGTCGAGGCCGATCATCGGCGCGTTCCAGGACTTCGAGATCACGGTGACGATGGACGGGCTCGGCGAGTTCGTCGCCCGATCGGCGGAGCGGATGGTCGAGGTCGTCGTCCGGCCACGGCTGCCGCCCGGCCCGGTCCTGTCGCCGCTCGGGATCTACTTCTACAACGAGCGCGGCCACGGGCCGGCGGTCGTGAACTGGAAGCCGCCGCGCGGGCCGGTCCGGTGCCTGCTCGCGGGAAGCCGCGTGTCGGTGCAGATCCGCTCCGTCGGCTACGAGGACGTCGATCTGCCGGCCCGGGACACCAGGCCCGGCGAACCGCTGGAGTTCGACGTCGAGCTGCGCGCGCGCGAGCGCTAGGAGGCTGTCCACGATGCGGCCAGCCCCGTCATGCGCTCTCGTTCGGAAAGCGGACATCCGTCCCCCCCGCCGCGCGACCGACGGCGCGGCCCGCGCGGCATCGCCGCCACGGAACGTGGCGGCCCGCTAGCCCGCGCCCCGCACGCGCGCCGACGCCGTCACCGCCGGCGCGACGCCGGCCGACGGCCGCACCCGCCGCCGCGCGATCAGCTCGTCGAGCCGCGCGACGACGAAGTCCCGGAACGGACCGAAGTGCAGGTACAGCGCCATCAGCGCGACCGAATAGCGCAGCCCGCGCGGGTTGCGCCAGACGAGCCGCGCGAGCGTGCTCCAGAAGTGGCGCCGGTAGCGCGCCCGGACGCCCATGCGCCACGTCAGCCGCAGGAAGCCGCGCAGGTCGCGCAGCACCGAACGCAGCGGCAGCTTCAGCTTCTTGTGGCGGCAGTCGAGCGCCGAGCCGACGCGCAGCACGCGGGCGAAGTACGCGGCCGGCGCGTAGCTCTCGGCGACGACCCGCTGGTAGTCGCGCAAGACGTCGAGCTCCGGCCGCCGCGGCACGAAGTTGAGGCCGGCGGTGCACTGGTCGCTCGCGTCCGCGTCGGCGACGCGCTCGAAGTCGTCGAGCAACCGGCCCTCCTTCTCGAGGCGGCGCTGCAGCTGCGTGTTCGGCAGCGCGAACAAGAGGCCGACCATGTTGACCGGCACGGCGCTCGCCTCGATCAGGTCGAGGATGCCCTGCGCGACGCTGCCGCGCTCGGTGTCGAACCCGACGATGTAGCCGGTGTTCACGAAGATGCCGTGCGCGTAGATCTTGTGCAGGCTGTCCGACAGCGAGCGCCGGGTGTTCTGCAGCTTCTGGGTCGCCTTCAGCGTCTCTTCGTCCGGGCTCTCGATGCCGACGAAGATCGCCGAGAAGCCGACGTCCCGCATCAGCCCGAGCAGCTTGTCGTCGTCGGCGAGGTTGACCGACGCCTCGGTGCTGAACTCGAACGGCCAGTCGTGCGCTTCGAGCCACTCGCGCAGCGCGACGAGGAACACCTTCACGTCGCGCTTGTTGCCGATGAAGTTGTCGTCGACGAAGTCGACGTGGCCGCGGTAGCCGAGCTCGTACAGGCGGTCGAGCTCGCGCAGCATCTGCGCCGGCGTCTTGAGCCGCGGCACGCGCCCGAACAGCTCGATGATGTCGCAGAACTCGCACATGAAGGGGCAGCCGCGCGCGAACTGCACGCCGACGTGCAGGTAGTCGCCGAAGTCCAACAGGTCGAAGCGCGGGATCGGCGACTCGGTCATCGCGGCCTTCTCGTCGCCGCAGGCGTAGACCTTCTGCGCGGCGCCGGCCGCGTGGTCCTGCAGCCAGCGCGGCATCGTGATCTCGGCCTCGCCGAGCACGAGGTGGTCGGCCTCTTCGTAGACGTGCGGGCTCGACGTCGGATCGGGGCCGCCGACGACGACCGTCTTGCCGCGCTCCTTGCACCGCGCGATCACCTGCAGCGTCGCGGGCTGCTGCGAGATCATGCCGCCGGTGAACACGAGGTCGGCCCAGTCGATGTCGGCCGGGTCGAGGCGGGCGACGTTGCAGTCGACGAGCCGCACCTCCCAGTCCTCGGGCAGCATCGCCGCGACGGTGATCATGCCGAGCGGCGGCGCGGGGTACTTCGCCCCGACGAGCTCGCACGTCGCGCGGTAGTTCCAGAACGAGTTCGATCGGAACTCCGGGTAGACGAAGAGACAGCGCGTCGGTTGCGGCATGGTGGGGCCCGGGCGTGGGGAGGCGATCCCCTCGCCGGCGCCATCGTGCCCCAACGCGAGCGGATCCGCTGTGACAAACCGGCGCATCGCCGCGTGTTCCGCGCGACGCCGGGGGCGGTCGCCCGAGCGGCGCGCGTCCGTGAAGATCACCGGCCCGCCGCGTGGGCCGGGCGGCGCGAACGGAACGGCTCCGCTGCGATCCGCCGGCCGCCGGCCGCTGCGCCTTGCCCCGTCCGCCCGATGGGCGTAGTCCGGAGCGTCATGCGCGCCCTGCTCGCCCTCGTCACCTCCTGCTGCCTCGGCGCCTGCGCGTCGTTCGAATACGGCGAGCTGCCCCTGCTCGAGCGCTGGCCGCCGCCGGCCGCCGCCGCGCCGCCGGTGCTGCGGCTCGAGATCGTCGGCATGCCGGACAAGTTCGTCGACGGCTGGCGCGCGGAGACCGTGCAGGAGCTCGAGGCCTCCGGGCGGTTCGCCGCGGTCGTCACCGACGCGGCCGCGGGCGCCGGGCGCACGCTGCGGCTCGAGGTCACCCACTCGCGGCCCGACATCGCGGCCACCCGCGCGTTCATGTACGCGTGCGCGCTGACCCTCCTGGTGTTCCCGGCGCGGGCGGCGAACACCTTCGAGCTGCGCGCCGTCGTGCTCGACCAGGCCGGCGCGGAGCTCGGCGTCGTCGAGCGCTCGGTGACGACCGTCACCTGGGTCGGCTGGGTGTTCCTGCTGGCGCTGCCGTTCGCCGGCGCCGGCATGTCCGGGCTGGTCGAGTCTTCGACCCTCTCGATGGTGCTCGAAGCGGTCGACGCCGGCTGGCTCTGACCCGGCCGCGGCGCGCGGGGCGCCCGCTGCGGTTCGCTACTGCACGAGCTTCCAGCTCTCGGCGACGAACGACCCGTCCCGCATCGCCCCGACCGCTTCGATCTTCGCGCCCGCGTCCTTCTCCGCGCACCACTCCATCTTGCCGAGCGACGGGTGCACGATCGGCACGTACTTGCCGTCGATGTGCACGTAGTTGCCGCAGCGGCCGATCCCGTCGATCGAGCAGCCGCACTTGACGTCGTAGACGACCGCCTCCGCCGCGTTGGCGGCGGGCTTCGCGCCGGCCGGCGCCGGCTCCTTCGGCGCGGTGCCCTCCTCGGTCGTGCACGAGGCGGTGAAGCAGACGAGGAGCGGGAGCACGAGCAGGGTCGTTCGCATGTCGATCTCGGCGGTTCGGGTCGTGGAGCCCTCAGCGTAGCGCGGTGGGCGCCGCGTGGCGCGCCGAAGCCGATCCGGCGCCGGCAGCGGGCCGCGGGCCGCCGCGGCGCCCCGTGCCCCGCCCCCCGCTCCCACGCCGATCGCACAAGTGCTGCCGCCAACGGGCCCAAGTGCGCACCGCCCCGCCGAAGGGCCCACCTACAATGCCGCGGGTCAGGAAGCGAAGCTCCAAGGAGGCGCGCATGGCAACGAAGAAGTGGTTCGTCGTCGACGGCGACAACGAGATGGGCCCGCTCGGTCCGAACGGCCTGCGCCGCCTCGTGCGCAAGGGCGAGATCCTGCCGGGCTCGATGGTGCGCAGGGAAGACCACGAATACGCGGTGCGCGCCGACTGCGTGCGCGGCCTGTTCGACGACGGCAAGCACGACCACGGCCAGCCGAAGATCCACGGACCCTTCACCGCGCTGCGCGCGACCGGGTGGGCCAACGCCGCGGCGATGCTCGTCTGGATGGCGCTGGTCATCGCTAGCCGTGGGCAGACCGGGAGGGT
>CALKYL010000337.1 GCA_938003515.1 uncultured bacterium | reverse complement strand
CCGCACGCCGGCGACGCTGCTCGGCCAGCAGGCCGCGGTCGGCTCGCTGCGCCAGGGCAACGCCGCGGACTTCGTCGTCTTCGACGGCGACCTGCTCGACCTCGGCGCGCGCCACGTCGCGACCTGGCTCGACGGCGTGCGCGTCGCCGGCACCGCACCCGCGGCGCGCCGCGCCCGGAACACGATGACCTCGTCTGCCGGAACCCGCTGATGGCCTGCCCCTCGACCCTTCGCTTCGTCTTCTCCGGCGCGCTCGCGCTCGCCGGCGCCTCCAGCGCGTCTGCCCAGCAGGGCGCGGCGCAGGACCCGGCGCCCGTCACCGCCTACACGAACGCGCGCATCCTGCCCGGCGGCGGCCCGGCGATCGCCGGCGGCGTGCTCGTCGTCGGCGGCGGCAAGGTGCTCGCGATCGGGGACGCCGGCGTGCGCGTGCCCGACGGCGCGGTCGTCGTCGACTGCGCCGGCAAGACGATCACCCCGGGGTTGATCGACGCGTCGTTCCTCGGCGGCGCCGACGGCGGCGACCTCAACGAGCAGGGCGAGGAGGTCACACCGCACCTGCGCGTGCTCGACAGCCTCGACCCCGACGACCCCTCGTTCGTGCGCGCGCGGCGCGACGGCGTGACGACCGTGCACGTCATGCCGGGCACGCGCAACGTCATCGGCGGCCTCGGCTGCGTCCTGAAGACGCACGCGACGGACCCGGCGACGATGGTCGTCAAGCAGGACGCGAGCCTGCGCATCGTGCTCGGGGCCGAGCCGTCGCAGGGCAACCGCGCGATCCGCGGCGGCCGCGTCGAGTCGATCTACTACCGGCGGCCGACGACGCGCATGGGCGTCGTCTGGGAGGTGCGCCGCGCGTTCTACGACGCGCAGGAGGCGCTGCAGCAGACGCAGGGCGCGCCGGGCGCGAGCCCGCCGAGCCCCGGCGTCGAGGTGCTGACCCAGGTGCTGCAGGGCAAGCTCACCGCGGTCACGACCGCGCGCTCCGAGCAGGACCTGCGCACCGCGCTGCGCATCGCCGACGAGTTCGGCTACAAGACCGTCGTCGACGAGGCGCAGGACGCCTACCTGGTCGTCGACGAGCTGGCGCGGCGCGAGACGACCGTGCTGCTCGGCGCGCCGAGCGCCGAGGACGTGCGCGGCAGCGCCGCGGCCGACGGCGCGGAGCCGCGCAGCGGCACCGTGCGCGCGCTGGCGCGCCGCGGCGTGCCGTTCGTCATCACGACCGGCACCAACCAGGCCGCGCTGCCGCTCGTGCGCGAGGCCATGTGGGCGGTGCGCAACGGCCTCACCCCGCGCCAGGCGCTCGACGCGGTCACCGTCGAGCCGGCGAAGCTACTCGGCATCGACGACCGCACCGGCCGCCTGGCGCCCGGCCTCGACGCCGACTTCGTCGTCTGGTCCCACGATCCCCTCGACCCGGCCGCCGTCGCCGAGTCGGTCCACATCGACGGCATCGAAGTGCACTCCCGATGAACCAGAAGCTCACGATCGCCGCCGCCCTCTCGCTGGCGGCCATCTCCACTCCGTGCCAGGACCTGGTCGCCGTCAAGGCGAAGACGATCCACACGCTCGCCGGACCGAGCGTCGAGGACGGGGTCGTGCTGATCGAGAACGGCTGCATCCGGCGCATCGCGAAGCAGGACGAGGTCGAGATCCCGTGGACGGCGAAGGTCGTCGACGCCAGCGACAAGGTCGTCATGCCGACCTGGGTGCTCGCGCATTCCGACGGCGGCATGCGCGGCAACAACGAGTCGATGCAGAACGTGCCGTGGCTGACGGTCGCCGACGCGATCGATCCGGCCTCGAGCTACTTCGAGGACCTGCTGCGCAACGGCGTCGGGACCGTGCACGTGATGCCGGGCAACCGCACGCTGCTCGGCGGCACCGGCATGGTGCTGCGGCGGTACGGGCGCACCGTCGAGGACATGACGGTCGCCGCGAACACCGGGATGAAGCTGTCGCTGCTCGCCGGCCAGCAGAGCCGGCTGCAGCAGATCCGCGAGCTGCGCCGCGCGCTCGCCGAAGTGCGCGAATACCTCGCCGACTACGAGCGCCGGAAGGCGGAGTTCGAGAAGGAGCAGAAGGCCGGCGCGATCCCCGCCGACAAGAAGTGGGAGGAGGAGATCGACCGCAAGAAGAAGGCCGCGGCCGACCTCGTCGAGAAGCGGCTCGAGGGCTGGCTCTTCGTGCCGAGCTACGCCGAGGTCGACGAGGCGCTGCGGCTCTCGCAGCAGCTCGACCTGACCGTCGTGCTCGGCCAGAACGTCGACGAGGCGGTCGACCTGATCGCCAAGCTCGGCGGCACCGTCGTGCTCGACGACCAGATCGAGTACTACGAGAAGGACGAGGAGACCCGGAAGGAGCACCTGCGCTGCTCGGCGAGCCTGCTCGCCGGGGCCGGCGTGCCGTTCGCGCTGTCGCTCGGCCAGAGCGGGCCGACGAGCTACCCGTGGTGGCAGCTCGGCACCTGCGTGCGCAACGGCGTCGACAAGGACCAGGCGATCGCCGCGCTGACGACGGTGCCCGCGAAGCTGCTCGGACTCGACGACCAGCTCGGAACCCTCGCCGAGGGCAAGCTCGCCAACCTGCAGGTCCTCACCGGGGACCCGCTGCAGGCGACGACGTGGGTCGAGACGGTGCTGCTCGAAGGCGAGGTCGTCTACCAGCGCAGCGAGGATCCGCGCCTCAAGTACCTGTTCGACGCCGCCGAGAAGGCCGCCGAGCCGACCGAGCCGAGCCCGGACAAGGGCGGCGCGCAGGACGCCGGAGAGGGCCGCTGATGCGCGTGCTCCCCCTCGCCGCGGCGCTCGCCGCCGCGCTGGCCGCGACGCCGCTGCCTTCCCAGGACGCGCCGTCCGGATCGTTCGCCGTGCGCTGCGGCACGCTGCACCTCGGCGACGGCGGCCCGCCGATGCGGGACGCGTGGCTCGTCGTCGTCGACGGCAAGATCGAGCGCGTCGGCAAGGGCGCGCCGCCGGCCGACCTGCCGGTCGTCGACGCGCGCGACCGCGTCGTGATGCCGGGCATCGTCGCGGTCGACAGCGACCTCGCCGGGGCCCGCGACGGCGACTACCAGGTCGCGCCGGACACGCTGGCCGTCGACGCGTTCGACTTCGAGCGCCGCTGGCTCGAGGCGCTCGCCGGCGGCGTGACGTCGGCCTACCTGTCGCCCGGCCGCAGCCGGCTGGTCTCCGGCCAGGGCGCGGTCGTCAAGCTCGCCGGCCGCGACCTCGTCGCCCGCGTGCTCGCCGACGCGGCGTGCCTGCGCGTCAACTTCGACGAGCAGGCGCTGCAGGCGCCGCGCGTGTTCGAACCGACCGCGCACCCGACCGACGAGGACCCGCTCGAGCCGGCCCGCATCCAGCTGCCGACGTCGCGCATCAGCGTGCTCGCCGAGCTGCGCGCGCTGTTCGCCTCGGCGACCGACGCCGACGACTCGCCGGGCGGCCAGGGCCCCGCGCAGCACCGCTGCGACGAAGACCCGCTCGCGGCCGTCGTCGCCGGCCGGCTGCCGCTGCGCGCCGCGGCGTTCGAAGCCGCCGACATCCGGCAGGCGCTCGAGCTGCAGCAGGAGCTCGGCCTGTCGCTGGTGCTCGAGGACCCGCAGGAGATCGCGCTCGTCGCCGCGCGCTGCGCCGAGCAGCAGGCGATGGCGACGTTCCGCGTGCCGGTCAAGTTCGGCCAGTCGAACCCCGGCGGCGAGGACCGGCTCCAGGACGAGCGCCAGCCCCACTTCGACGCGCCCGCCCGCGCCGCGGCCGCCGGCGTCGTCGTCGGCCTCGCCCCGGCCGAAGGCGTGCCGATGCGCGACTACCTGATGGCCGCGGCGATCGCCGTGCGCCACGGCCTGCCGGCCGCGACCGCGCTGCGCGCCGTCGGCGCCGACGCCGCGCGCATCCTCGGCGTCGACGACCGCGTCGGCACGCTCGCGCCCGGCAAGGACGCGGACTTCGTCGTGCTCAGCGGCCCGCCGCTCCCCGTCGGCACGATGGTCGAGTCGACGTGGATCGACGGCAAGCGCGCCTACGCCCGCGACACCGACAGCAGCGTGCTGGCGGTGCGGGCCGCGCGCGTGCACGACGGCACCGGCCGCGTGCTGCGCGACGGCGTCGTCGTGATCCAGGACGGCCGCATCAAGGCGGTCGGCGAGGAGCTGGCGATCCCCTACGGCGCCACGGTCTACGAGGTCGACGGCGGCGTCGCGACGCCGGGCTTCGTCGACGCGTTCTCGCATCTCGGCCTCGCCGGCGAGGGCACCACGGTGCCGCAGGGCCAGCCCGGCCAGCGGCTGCACGAGGCGATCCTGCCGGACGACCCGATGTTCTCTCCGGCCGTCGCGGCGGGCATCACCACGCTGCTCGTCGCCGGCAAGGACGGCGGCCTCGTGTCCGGCCGCATGGCGGCGGTCAAGACCGGCGCCGACGGCCGCGACGGGCTGGTGCTGCGCGAGATCGCCGGCCAGCGCATGGTCTACGACGCGATCGGCCCGGACGCGATCAAGCCGTTCGCCGAGCAGCTCGAGCGCGGCAAGAAGTACGTCGAGGCCTGGGCGAAGTACGAGAAGGACCTCGCCGCGTGGCGCGCCGGCAAGGACGAGAAGCCCGAGGAGCCGGAGCCCGCGCCGCCGAAGGAGGGCGAGGCGCCCGCCGTCGACCCGGTCAACGGCACCTGGGAGGCCGAGATCGACATCCAGGGCCGCTTCCAACTGCGCATCGCGCTCGACCTGACCCGCAGCGGCACCAAGGTCACCGGCCAGATCCGGATCTCGTTCGCCGGACGCGACGTGCCGCCGCAGGACATCGCGTCGGGCTCGTTCGAGAACGGCACGCTCAAGCTCGAGTTCCGCGGCATGGGCGGCACCGCGACGCTCGAGGCCAGGCTCGAGGGCGACACGATGACGGGCACGCTCAGCCTCGGCCCGATGGGGTCGCAGCCGATCAACGGCACGCGCACGAGCAAGAAGCCCGGCGCCGCCCCGACGCGCACCGCGTCGCCCAAGCGCGGCGAGGACGGCGAGCCGAAGGCGCCGAAGGTCGACGAGAACCTCGAGCCGCTGCGCGCGGTGCTCGGCGGCAAGGCGCCGCTGGTCGTCAAGGTCGACCGCGCCACCGCGATCAAGGACGTCGTCGCACTGCTCGAGAAGGAGAAGGTGCCGTTCGTGCTGCACGGCGCCGAGGACCTGCTCGACGACGGCTCGCTCGTCGGCGACGGCAAGCCGCCGGTCGTGGTCGGCCCCGAGGTCGTCGTCGACGACGACGGCGAGCTGGTCAACGTCGCCGCGACGTTCGCCGGCCACGATCTGCCGGTGCTGTTCGGCAGCGGCGACTGCGCGGGCTCGCGCTTCCTGCCGCTGCACGCCGCGTACGCGGTGCGCTACGGCTTCAGCCCGGCGGACGCGCTGTCGGCGCTGACGCTGTGGCCGGCCCGCGCCTTCCGCCTCGACGACCGCATCGGCTCGCTCGAGAAGGGCAAGGACGCGGACCTCGTCGTGTTCTCCGGCAACCCCTTCGAACCGCAGAGCCGCGTCGTGCTCGTCGTCTGCAACGGCCGCGTCGTCGTCGACAACCGGGAGCAAGCGCAATGAGGACCTTCATGTTCGAGACGTCCGTGTCCGCCCGGTTCGCGGCGTTCGCCGCGGTGTTCGCCCCGCTGCTCGCCGCCCAGGATCCGGCGGCGCCCGCCGAGGCGCCGGCCGCGGCCCCGGCGGCGGCGGCCGCGGAGGCCGAGCCGGTCCGGTTCGAGCTGTGGCACCCGCGCACGCCGGAGACCGAGGCCGAGCACAAGGTCGCGAAGTGGGGTCCGCGCAACCTGCCGAGCCCCGGCTACGCGTTCTTCGCCGCCAAGGTGCTGCCGATCACCGCGCCGCCGATCCTCGACGGCGTCGTCGTGACCCGCAACGGCGTCATCGAGGCGATCGGCAAGGCGGGCGAGGTCTCGGTGCCGGCCGGCTACGAGCGCGTCGACTGCGGCGACACGATCCTGATGCCCGGCCTGGTCGAGCTGCACTGCCACGTCGCGAGCCCGAGCTTCGACCTCAACGACACGGTGCACCCGACCAACCCCGAGTTCCGCACGCTGGACCTGATCAGCATGGAGCACGAGCAGATCGAGATGGCGCGCGCCGGCGGCGTCTCGACCGCGCTCTACATCCCGGGCTCCGGCTCCAACATGGGCGGCTTCGGCACGCTGACGAAGACCTGGGGCCGCTCGCCCGAGGAGGCGCTGGTGCGCTTCCCCGGCAGCCTGAAGATCGCGCAGGCCGGCAACCCCGAGCGCGGCAGCGGCGACCTCGGCTCGGGCATGATGGGCATGTCGGACGGCATCCGCATGACGCTGCTCGACGGCAAGCGCTACTGGGAACAGACGCTCGCCTTCGAACGCGGCGAAGGGCCGAAGCCGAAGTACGACCCGACGCTCGAGCTCGTCAGCGGCCTGTTCCGGCACGAGTACCCGGTCAGCGTGCACACGCAGATCTACCAGGTCGTGCTGCAGACGCTGCAGGAGCTGCGCCTCGAGCTGGGCCTCTGGACCGTGATCGTGCACGGCACGTTCGACGGCTACCGGCTGAGCGAGGACATGCTGAAGGCCGGCGTCGCCGTCGCCGCCGGGCCCCGCGCCTACCACTTCGACCGCGCGACGGCGGCCTTCGAGGGCGTCACCGCGAACTGGGCGCTCGGCGGCCAGCACGGCTGGCGCTCGCCGGTGCTCGGCATGGGCCGCGACGGCGTCGGCGTGAACACCGACTCGCCGGTCGTGCCCCAGGAGCAGCTGACGCTGCAGGCGGCGATGGGCGTGCGGCTGGGCTGGCCGCACGAGTGGGCGCTGCGCGGCCTGACGATCAACGCCGCGCGCTTCGTCGGCATCGACCACCGCGTCGGCTCGCTCGAGGTCGGCAAGGACGCCGACCTCGGCGTCTGGAGCG
>CALKYL010000336.1 GCA_938003515.1 uncultured bacterium | reverse complement strand
CGCGCGAGGTCCCGCCGCGCCGCCGCGAGCTCGGCGCGGGCGCGCTGCAGGTCGGCGCTCGCGCGCTGCAGGTCCGCCTTCCGCGTCGCGGCGGGCGCTGGCTCCTGCGCCTCCGGTCTCTGGGTGGCGAACAAGGCGAGCGGGGTCGAGGCGACGAGAGCGGTGAGCGCGAGTCCTTTGACGATCATCGGAGTGACCTCCAGGTCGGGTGCAAGGCAGCCGGGCCGTGTCCCCGTGACGCGGCGCGAACCGGAGATGATCGCAGCTCGTGCGCGCCAGCGGCACGCCCAGGGAACATCTCCCCGAACGCAAACACCCGCGGCCGCGCGGCGTCGCGGGCGCCCCGGCCGCCGACTCGGAGCGCGCCTACGGCAGGAAGGCGAACAGGCTGGTCGACGTCGTCTGCTCGAACTCCCCGTCGCCGTCCTCGTCGACGCGCACCTCGAGCGTGAAGAAGCCGAACTCGAGTTCGATCACGCTGTCGCGGAAGCCGCGCACGAACAGGATGCCGCTCGAGGGCTCCGGGAAGAACGGGAACGCGCCCAGCGGGCCGGGCGAGTCGTAGCGCACGAGGCCGTCGAGGTCGTTCGAGAACACGGCGCCGTTGTGGAAGTAGGTCAGCGTCTCCTCGGTCGCGAACCGCGACATCGTGCTGTTCCGCTTGATCTCGTAGGGGCCGTAGGCGACGTCCTCGATCGTCCGGGCGTCGAGCAGCTGCACGAACTGCCGCCGTTCGAAGCGGATCGGCACCGTCGTGTTGATCGCCCACACCTGGCTGCCGATGCCGACGCGCACGCCGAGCAGATTGAGTTCGGCGCGGGCCAGCCACGTGGCGAGCCCCGTCGCGATCGTGCCCTGGACCTCGGTGCTGTCGATGACCATCGCGCCGTTGAGCACCAGCCCCTCGGCGCCGTAGTCGTCGAGCACGATCGTGAAGACGTCGGTCGAGCTGTAGATGCCGTCGACCAGCACGTCCTCCCACGAGAACTCCGCGGTGCCGCCCTCGGGGCCGTTCAGCGTGACCGAGAGGATCGCCGGGGCGCCGACCGGCGGCGTGACCGTCGGCTCCGGCGGCGGGGTCAGCAGGAAGTTCGTGCCGATCGCCACGACCCGCTCGAGGTCGAGCGCCGCGCGGATCGCCGCGGCGGCGACGTCGTTCGCGTTGTCGACCGTGATCGCGATGTCCGGCTGCAGGAACACCTCGGTCTCCGGGGCGTCGGAGCTGTCGGAGCAGCCGGCGCAGGCGAGCGCGAACACGGTCAGGGGGACGATGCGCATGGGTCGCACGGGGGCGGAATCGTGCCACAGCCGGGCCGCGGACGCGCCGCGGCGACCGATCTTCACCGTTTCCTCACGCGCGGGCCGCGCGCACGGGGCCCCCGCGTTCGGGCCCGCGGGCGGGCCGGGCCGCGCGCCGCGATCAGAAGCTGCCGACGCGGACCTCGAGCGCGTTCGACAGGTCGTAGGCCGTGCCGTCGAACACCGCCGCCTGGAACACCCAGGTCGCGACCGGCAGGTTGCCGGCGCCGAACACCGGCAGCCGCAGCTCGCCCTGCGCGTCGGTGGCGAACAGGTCGACCAGCGCGGCCAGCGGCTCGAGCGGCACGAGGAACTCGGTGGGCGTGATCGGGTAGGGGTTGGCCGCGACGCCGATGCCGATCAGCACGGTCGCGTTCGGCGGGCCGCCGGTGATCTGGAAGGTCGCCCGCGAGTCGGCATCGGTCAGGTCGTCGCCGCAGATCCACATCGCGAGCGAGCCGGCGCCCGCGAAGCCCAGGTCGGTCTGGCAGTGCTCGCAGCGGTCCGGGATCAGGTTGCCGTTGGCGTCGGCGGCGCCGCCGTTGAGCACGTCGTCGAGGTCGTTGTTGCCGTTGTTGTCGCAGTCGACCTCGTAGACGAGCGCGAACGCGCCGAGGTCGAGCTGGTCGACCCAGCCGTTCTGGTCGAAGTCGAACACGGCCTCGGGGTCGTCGGCGGTGTAGGGCCCGCCGGCCATCGCCAGCAGGAACGCCGCGAGGTCGTCCTGGTCGCGGTCGCCGTCGCCGTCGCCGTCGAACTCCGCGCGCCCGAGCGAGTCGAGGAACGCGACGACCTGCAGCTGGTCCGCATACGACAGCGCCTGGAACGCGAGCGCCGAGGGCCGCGCCTCGCTGCCGAACGACGCGTGCAGGTCGATCACGCCGCCGGGGCCGAGCAGGCGCGACTCGAGCGTGCCGCCGACGACGCGGCCGTCGTGCCACATCGCGTTGCGCACGCGCACGCCCCACAGCGCCGGCGTGCGGATCTCGAGCACGCCGGCGTCGCCGTCGCCGACGAAGTCGGCCGCGAGCCCCATGTCGTGCAGCAGGAAGTCGGAGTAGGGCCGGATCTCGCGGTCGCGCAGCGCCGGCTCGAGCGCCGGATCGTTGCGCGTCCTCCAGGCCGCGATGTGGCAGTCGGCGCACCCGACGCTCTCGAAGATCGCCTCGCCGGTCGTTCCCGACCGCGGCGTCTGCGGCGGCGCCGCGAGGTAGCGCTGGAAGTCGGTGATCCGGTCGATGAAGTGCAGCCCGTTCGCGTCCGGGCCGTCCTCGGGGTCGGGCCGCGGGTCGTAGAGGACCAGGAGCGCGGTGTTGCCGTTCGGCGCGTTCTCGGTGCGCAGCAGCCGGTTCGTGAACCCGAGCTCGTTCTGCGACGCGTCGGCCGAGAAGCTGAGCACGGTCGCGATCTGCGCCTTCCAGCCGAAGCGGCCGGCGCGCAGCGGCAGCGCCGGGCCCTCGAGCGGCTCGACCCAGCGCACGCGACCGCTGACGAGCGGGCTCGGCGGATTGATCTCGTTGGCGGCGATGTCGGCGTCGTCGAGCGCCTCGAGCAGGCCGATGCCGAGCGCCGAGGGCGTGACGCGCGACGCGGTCACGTTCGCCTGTGGCGGGACCACCTCGAGCACCGCGGGATGCGTCGCGCCCTGCTGCAGCAGCGAGCCGCCGAGCGCGGTCAGCGGGTCGAAGCCGCCGTTGCCGTCGTCGAAGCCGAAGCGGGTGACCTTGGTGCCGCCCGAGCCGCCGACCGGGTTGTTGTGGCAGTTGGCGCAGCTGACCTGGTTGAAGATCGGCCCGAGGCCGTCGGCCGCGGCGAGCGGCGCGCCGAAGTCGACCTTGCCGTCCTCGAAGCGCTGCAGCTCCGCGGTCGTCAGGCCGTCGAGCGGCGCGCCCATCTTGGGCTGGGGCGCCTGGGCGGCGACCGGTGCCAAGAGGGACACGAACAGGAAGGGTAGGCGCATGGCGGGATCGCGGGGTCGGGTGGCGCGGGCCCCGCGGCAGGATCGGGGCGGTCGCGCGAGCGAGAAGGCCGAGAGTGTAGCAAAAGTCGCGCGGCCGCCGGCTGCGCCCCAGGGCGCAGTCCGGACGGCCGCAGGTCGCCGCAGGTCGCAGGCGTCCCGTCGGACGTCAGTTCCAGGTGACCTGCAGCGCGTTCGTGACGCCGACCTGACCGGGCAGGGTCGCGTCCGAATAGGCGGTCTGCACGTAGAGCGACCAGCCGGCCGGCAGGATGCCGCCGAGGAACAGCGGCGCGGTCACGTCGCCGTTGGCATCGGCGAACAGCGGACCGAGCACGATCGGCGCCGGCGAGATCAGCTGGGCGCTGTTCCACGGCGACGGCACCGGGAACGGCAGCGCGTCGAAGAACAACAGGCCGTTGCCGAACGCCGGCATGTCCTCGACCCGCAGCGTCGTGAACGGGTCGCCCGGCGAGAGCACGCCGCCGCACATCGACAGCGTCGCGTTGCCGATCGTCTGCAGCGCGAACTGCGGCTGGCAGTAATCGCACACGAACCTCTGGGCACGGAACACGTCGAGGCCCATCTCGACGATGTGCTCGGGTGCCGTGTCCGAGGCGCGGAAGCGCACCTGCACGGTCGCGGTCGGCGCGATGAAGTCGCTGACCCGGAAGCCGTACTGCAGCCACTGGTTGGTGTTGCCGGGCGTGCTGTTGATGTCGGCGGCGATCGTCTGCACCGTCACCCAGTTGGTGCCGTCGCCGGACACCGCGATCTCGAGCCCGTCGTTGCCGGCCGAGAACACCCAGGCCTGGAAGCTGATCGTGCCGTCGGTGCCCGCGTAGTCGAGCGGCGGCGAGATCAGGTCGGTCGGCCCGCCGTCGACGTCGGCGATCGAGGGCGTGGTGACCGCGCCAGCAGGGCCGTCCTCGGTGACGAAGCAGAAGTCCGCGGCGCCCGCCTGCGCGTCGCTGAACGGCGCGGCGATCTTGCCCGACGCGATCGTGCCGTTCGGGTCCGCGCGCTCCCAGCCCCCGGTGACGAGGCCGGCGCCGTTGACGACCGTCCAGCCGTTCGCGTCGGTCTCGAAGTCGTTCTCGTAGAACGTCACCGAGCCGAACCACGCGCCGACGTCGTAGTAGCCGGCCGGCGCGCTCGGGGGATCGAAGTAGGTCGACGAGTCGCTGGCCTGCACGCTGAGGTAGAACGAGACCTCGGTCGGGCACGGGAACGCCGGCAGGGTCGCCGAGTAGCGCCCGACGCCGTTGTCGCTCATCGCGATCGTCGAGAAGGCGCCGCCGTCGACCGCGTAGTGCAGGACGCCGGTGCCCGGGACCGGGGACAGACCGCCGACCCCGATCACGTCGACGACCAGGTCGGTCGGCAGGTTCGGCACCAGCGAGCCCGGCAGGCCGTTGACGTAGCTGAACGAGATGCCGCTCGGCGGCGTGTTGATGTAGACCTCGGTGCCGGTGCAGCGGCCGACGACCATGTCCTTGAAGCCGTCGCCGTCGATGTCGAAGACCGCGACGTCGAACGTGCCCCGCAGCGCAGCGGTCGTGATGCCGCCGACGACCTGGCCGTTGACGATCTGCTCCTGCAGCGTGACGTTCGGCGCGTTGCCGAGGTTGCGGTAGATGTGGCAGCGCCGCGCGCAGCCCTCGATGTCGACGTCGACGTCGGCGATGATCGCGTCGTTCCAGCCGTCGTTGTCGAGGTCGACGATCAGGTTGTTGCCGCCGAACCCGTCGTCGTCGCCCCCGCCGCTGTAGCTGAAGGCGTAGGTCGGCGACCAGTTGACCGTGCCGTTCGCCTGGTTGCCCAGGTTGAACAGGTATTGGTCCTGACCGTCGTCGCTGACGATCATGTCCGGCCGGTTGTCGTTGTTGAGGTCGCCGATGTTGAAGTGGTAGGGCTGGTTCTGGTAGGCGAGCTGGTAGCTGCCGAAGACGCCGTGGGTCGCGGTGTCGTTGTAGCTGATCGAGACCGCCTGCGGCGCGTTGAGCGCGTCGTCCTTGACGATGTCGAGCTTGCCGTCGCCGTTCATGTCGACGATGTCGACCTTCATGCCGAACGACGACTCGAGCATGGTCGGCGTCATGCGCGCCGCCGACTCGTCGGTGAAGTAGCCGGTGCCGTCGTTGATCAGCAGGCGGTCGTTGATGTCGTTCGGCCGCGGGCCGCCCTGCTGGTAGTCGCCGAAGTAGAGGTCGACGTCGCCGTCGCCGTCGACGTCGCCGGCCGCGACCGAGCAGAAGCGGTGGTGGCCGCCCCACGGCGCGTCGTCGATGCGGTTCGGGTCGTCGTAGAGCAGGCCGAGCCAGTTGCCCTGGCCGTCGTTGCCGCGGTTGAGGTAGACCCGCGGCACGCGGATGTACTTCGGCATGGTCGCGGTCAGGGTCGTGCACGTGACGACGTCGAGCCAGGTGTCGCCGTCGACGTCGCAGATGACCACGTCGCGGTCGTTGGTCGCGTCCAGGAAGCCGTTGCTGCCGGGCACGGTCGCCGAAGTGAGCGCCGCCGAGCGATCGGTCAGCACGCCGTTCTCGTTCATGAACAGCACGTTCGGGAAGTGGCCGCCGGTCGTGAACGGCTCCTTGCGCACGCAGACCAGGTCGATGTCGCCGTCGTTGTCGAGGTCGGCCCAGGCGTAGTCCTTCTCCTGCTGGTCGCCGGCGCCGAGGCTGTTGGCGGCGACGAGACGGGTGGTCGTCTGGTTGTCGAAGGAGACCCACTGCGCGCGCACGCCCGGCGCGCAGATGGCCGCCGCGAGCGCGGCGAGCGAAAACGGTAGGGTGGAAGAACGCACGGAATACCTCGGTCTCGGACGGGTCGGTCGGGCTCGTCCGGTTGAGGTCCGGACAGGCCGCAGGCGGCGTGAGTGTACCCGCGCGGCGAACCAACGATCAACCGGGGGTGGCGCGCTTTCGCGGCGGAATTTCGTCGGCTGCCATGCGGCAACCCGCATCGGCGCGCGGCGACCCGACCCGGCGCGCGGCGCGAGACCGCGGCGCGGCGCCCCGATAGCATCGCGGCCCGCGATGGTGACCTTCCAGCAGCTGATCCTACGCCTGCAGGACTACTGGGACCGACACGGCTGCGCCTTGCTGCAGCCGTACGACATGGAGGTCGGCGCCGGCACCAGCCACACCGCGACCTTCCTGCGCGCGCTCG
>CALKYL010000335.1 GCA_938003515.1 uncultured bacterium | reverse complement strand
GCGCCGAAGCGCGGCAGCGGCGTCAGCGCCGCCAGAAGCCAGACGGCCGTCGCGAGCAGGCCGAGGCCGGCGAGCCGCCGCTGCTCCACGGGCGAGCGGCTGCGGCCGACGGCGAGCGCTGCCGCGCCCAGCACGATCGTCGAGCCGAGCAGCAGGTCGAGGCCGTGCTCGCGCAAGAGGTCGGCCACCGGCGCCATCGGGTCGCTCATCGCCGCTTCCTCCGCTTGTCGCCGTGCAGCTCGAGCAGTTCGCGCAGCCGCGCGAGCTCCTGCTGGCTCGGCTTCTTCAGCGCGAACGCGCTCGCGACCAGCGCGTCGAGCGCGCCGTCGAAGACGCCGTCGAGCACGCCGGACAAGAGCCGCTCGCTGGTCTCGCCGCGGGCGCGGGTCGCGCGGTAGACGAACGAGCGCCCCTCGGTGCGGTGGGTGACGAGGCCCTTGTCCTCCATCGTGCGCAGGAACGCCTGCACGGTGTTCTGCACGATCGGCAGCTCGTCGCGCAGCGCCTCGTAGACCCCGCGCACGGTCGCTTCGCCGCGGTCCCACAGGACCTTCAGGATCTGCAGCTCTCGTTCGGTCGGTTCGACGCGCTCCACTGGACGGCTCCGTGCGATGACGAAGAGACTAAGCTTAGTGAACTAAGCGATGTCGTCAAGCGCCGGCGGCCGGGTGCTTTGCCTCGCTCGCGCCTGCGCGCGCTCGCACGACCCGGCGCGGCCGCCGTTCGGGGGCGCCCCCCGGCCCGCGTTGACTTCGCCCGCGGTCCCGATCAACTCGCCGCATGGCCACGCGCGACGTCCGCCTGCTGTTCGGCCGGGATGCGCTGACGCTGCGCGTGCCGGCGACGGCCGACGTGCTGCGCGGTCCGGAGATCCCGCCGCTCGGCGACCCCGAGGCCGCCGTGCGCCACGCGCTGCGCCACCCGATCGGCAGCGCGCCGCTCCGCGAGGTCGCCGCGCTCCGCCGGCCGCGTTCGGTCGTCGTCACGATGAGCGACATCACGCGGCCGGTGCCGAACGAGCTCTTGATCACGGCGATCCTCGACGAGCTGCACGCGGCCGGGATCGGCGACGACGCGGTCACGATCCTGATCGCGACCGGCATGCACCGGCCGTCGACCGAGCGCGAGCGCCGCGTCATGCTCGGGGACGACCTGCTGCGGCGCTGCCGCGTCGTCGACCACGAGGCCGACCGGCCCGAGACGCTCGTGCGCGTGCGCGACGACCCGCCGGTCAGCGTCAACCGCCGCTACCAGGAGGCCGAGCTCAAGATCGTCACCGGCCTGATCGAGCCGCACTTCATGGCGGGCTACTCCGGCGGCCGCAAGGGCATCTGCCCCGGGCTCGTCGACCTCGAGACCGTGCAGCGCTTCCACGGCCACCGCACGATGGGCGACCCCGCGGCCACCGAAGGGCGCCTGGCGGGCAACCCGTGCCACGAGATCGCGGTGCGGGTCGCGCGCGAGGTCGGCTGCGACTTCCTGGTCAACGCCGCGATCACGCACGACCGTCGGCCGGCGGGGATCTTCGCCGGGGACCTGTTCGCCGCGCACGAGGTCGGCTGCGAGCAGGTCGGCGCGTGGACGTCGGCTGCGGTCGCCCGGCCCTACGACCTCGTCGTGCAGTCGGCCGGCGGCTATCCGCTCGACGAGAGCTTCTACCAGACCGTCAAGGGCATGGTCACCGCGCTGCCCGCGCTCGGCGCGGACTCGACGCTGTTGATGTGCAGCGCGTGCACGGAGGTCGGCTCGCCCGAGTACACGGCGCTGATGCAGCGGCACGGCCGCGACTGGCGCGCGTTCCTCGCGGCGATCACCGCGACCGACGTCACCGGGAAGGACCAGTGGGAGCTGCAGATGCAGACGCGCGTGCTCGCCCGCATCGGCGTCGAAAGGCTGCTGTTCGCCAACGACGGCCTGCCGATGGACGTGCAGCGGGGGCTCGCCGTGACGCCGGTCCCGGGCGACGGCGGAGCCGCCGAACGCGCGCAGCGGACGTTCGACGCGTTCGTGCGCGCGTGGCCGGCGGCGCGCGTCGCAGTGATCCCCGAGGGGCCCTACACGATGCTGCGGGCGGCGGCGCCGGCCGACCGCTGACCGCCGGCGAAGGGCGGGAGCCCGCGGCCACGGTCTCGTGGCCGACCGCCCGGGACCGGCAGCTACGGCTTCGCCGGGTCGAACAGCATCGCCTCGACCGCGAGCGTCGGCCGCGCCGCGGCCGTGATCGCGGCGTCGATGCGCACCGCCAGCGCGCGCAACTCGGCGACCTGCTCGGGGAACAGGTGGGCGACGTCGCGCCGTTCGCCCGGATCGTGCTCGACGTGGAACAGCTCGCCCGAGTCGAGCAGCAGCTTCCACGGCCCGCGGCGCACGCCCGCGAGTTCGCCCCGGTTGGTGTAGTAGAGGAACTGCTCGGTCGGCGAGCGCGCCCCGGGCTCGCCGAACAGGATCGGCCGCACGTCGTGCCCGTCGATCACCCGCTCGGCGGGCAGCGCCGCGCCCGCGCACGCGGCGATCGTCGGCAAGAGGTCCATCGCCGTGACGACCTCGTGCACGACCA
The DNA here is from genome assembly GCA_938003515.1 of uncultured bacterium. The sequence continues at coordinate 2,531 of CALKYL010000335.1, read as the reverse complement.
GGCCCGCGGGCACGCGCGCCGGCCAGTGCACCACGCACGGCACGCGCTGGCCGCCCTCCCAGTTGGTGCCCTTGCCGCCGCGGAGCGGCCCGGCGCTGCCGCCGGCGGCTCCGAACGGCAGCCACGGGCCGTTGTCGGACGCGAACACGACCAGGGTGTCGCGCGCGACGCCGGCGCGTTCGAGCGCTGCCATCAGCCGGCCGACGCTCCAGTCGATCTCCTCGACGACGTCGCCGTAGCGGCCGCGCGCGCTGGTGCCCTCGAACTCCGGCGACGCGTAGATCGGCACGTGCGGCATCGAGAACGGCACGTAGACGAAGAACGGTCGGTCGGCGTGACGTTCGACGAACGCCACGGCGGCGTCCGTCGTCCGCCGCGTCAGCAGGCGCTGGTCCGGATCCCATTCGACGACCTCGTCGCCGCGCATCAGCGGCAGCCGGAACCGGTAGGGGTCGTCGGGCGCGCGGTGGAAGCGCGACATGTCGTTCGAGTAGGGCACGCCGAAGAACTCGTCGAAGCCCTGGTCGGTCGGCATCAGCCCCGGCCGGTGGCCGAGGTGCCACTTGCCGAAGCAGCCGGTCGCGTAGCCGCGGGCGCGCAGGACGTCGGCGAGCGTCGCTTCGTCGGGGTGCAGGCCATGGTCGTAGTCCGGGAAGATCACGTGCCGGTGCATGCCGACGCGCTTCGGGTAGCAGCCCGTCAGCAGCGCGGCCCGCGACGGCGAGCACAGGGGCGCGGCGACGTAGAACTGCGTCAGCTTCGCGCCGTTCGCCGCGAGGCGATCGACGTGCGGCGTGCGGATCGTCGGATGGCCGTAGCACGACAGGTCGCCGTAGCCCTGGTCGTCGGTGAAGAGGACGACGACGTTGGGCGGGCGCGGCACGTCGTCCCGCCTGTCGGACGGCGCGGCGCAGGCCGCGGCGAGCGCGGTGGAGAGGACGGCGAGTCGGCGGACGAGCATGCCGACCAACAGAGCGCGGCGGCCGCGCCGTCGCCAGCGCGCGCCGTAGGTCGTCGCGGTGCGGCAGGCCCGGCGCGGTCTCGGCTACCATGCGGGCCGCGCCGCGTGTCGGCGCCGATCCAGGACCATGACCCGGACGCTCCCGACGATCTCCTGCCTCGCCGTGCTGCCCGCCGTGTGCGCCCAGGCGCCGGCGGCCCGCGCCTTCTACCCGGACGACTACCGCACCGTCGCGTGCGCCGACCTCGCGTCGATGCGGGCGCGCGGCATCTGGGGCGACATCGAGGCGTCGGCCTTCAAGCTGGTGCTCGGCACGATCGAGCGGCAGGCCGGCTTTCCGATGGATCGGCTCGACCGCGCGACGGTGTTCCCCGCGCTGGACGTGGGCGGCCAGCTGGCCGTGCTCGAGGGCAACGCGGCGCTCGCCCTGCCCGAGGATCCGGGCGAAGGGCGCTACCGGGTGGAGCGGATCGGCTCGCACGAGCTGCTGCTCGACGAATGGAACGCTGCGCACGGGGTCGTGCAGGTCTCCGACGAGATCCGCGTGTCCGGTCCCGAAGCGCTGCTGCGTCCGGTGCTGGCCGGCGAGCCGCGCGCGGGCCGGCCGTCCGCCGACGTGATGTCGCTCCTCGCCGGCAGCGAAGGGCTGCTCGCCTGGGTCGTCGCCGAGATCCGCGACGACGGTCCGGAGCGCCGCGACCTGGTGCGCGCGCTCCACAACCCGGAGTGGCCCGCCGGCGACGCCCCGACCTTCGTCTGCCTCCGGCTGCGCGCGACCGGCGATCCGGACGACCCGCACCTCGTGCTCGAAGCCGTCGTGCGCCACGGCACGCGCGGGGAGGGCCTGGCCGTCACCGAGCAGGCGGTCGACGCGATGCTGGCGCGCCTGCGCGAGATGCCGGAGGCGCGCCTGTTCCGGCCGCTCTTGGAGGACGTCGGGCACGAACGCGATGGCACCGACGCGGTCTACCGGGTCGATCTCGGCCGCTCGCGTCACGCGGCCGGGCTGTTCGGCGCGCTGGCGCCGATGATGATGGTGGCGCGCACGGAGGTGCGGGCCGTGCCGGCGCAGGTCGAACTCGTCGAGGTCGTCGAGGAGGAGCCGCCGCCGCCCGAGAAGGAGCCCCAGCCGAAGGAGCCCCCGCCGAAGAAGCCCCCGCCGAAGAAGCCGGGCGGCGGGGGCGGCGGCGCGCCGGAGCGCCGCTAGCACGACACCGCGGCGCGCGGCCTGCGCGCTGCCCGGATCTGCGAGGTCGTCGCGTGCGCGAGCGCGCATTCGGTCCTTCGAGGGTGACCCGAACCCACGGAGTGACCATGACCCACCAGATCCTGACGCGTTCCCTCTCGCTCGCCCTCTGCACCGTCGCCGCCAGCGCGCAGGGCCCCGACTTCCTGCTGTCGTTCTCGCAAACGGAGACGACCCTGTCGGGCAGCGCGGGCACCGTGCTGCGCAATCTGTATCCGAACGAGGTCGCCGAGCTCAGCTTCACCAACTCGACGTGCTCGACGCTTTCGGCGGAGAAGTGGGGGGCGCGCACGTGCTACCACGTGATGGCCGGCGACGAGGACG
>CALKYL010000334.1 GCA_938003515.1 uncultured bacterium | reverse complement strand
CCGATCGGCGGCACGCTTTTGCGAAAACCATCGCGCCCGCGGTGCCTGAGGCGGCCGGCCGCTCGAAACCGGTTTTCACAACGTGTGGGTTGCCAGCCGCGAGGACACCCAATAGATAGTGGCCCCCTGCGGCGAAAGCCTCGTTCGTCCTCGCGCCTCCGGCCCCCATGCCCTCGGGTCCCGGCGTCCTCGCGACGCCATGTCCCGGGAACCTTGCGGTCGGGCGCGTCGCGAAGGCGGCCCGCTGTGGGACCCGGTCCCTTCGGTCGAGGGCCGGGGTCGTTCTCTCGCAGCGAGTGGCACGCCCGAGCCGCCCCCCTTCGCCCCCGTTCGCGGGCCGGGGTCCGGCCGCGCGTGCGACCCGCGGCACATCCGGTCAGACGGCCCCGCCGCGGTCGGCGGGACCCACGTGTGGCACGCCGCGGTGCTGCGCGGCCGCGGTCGGTCCGCGGCCCCGGCATCCGCGACGTGGGCGCGAACAGTCAGGAGGAAGCAGGCGTGAAGATCGCACGGCGGTTCACCGTCAAAGGCAAGTCGCCCTACGAGGGCATCCCCTTCGCGAAGCGCAACTCGGAGATCCGGAACACCAACGGGTCCCTGGTCTTCGAAGCGCGCGACATCGACGCACCGGCCCACTGGAGCCAGGTCGCGGTCGACATCCTGGCACAGAAGTACTTCCGCAAGGCCGGCGTGCCGCAGCGCGGCCCGGACGGCGAGCCGCTGCTCGGCGACCGCGGCGAGCCGGTGCTCGGCGGAGAGCGGGACGCGCGCCAGGTGTTCCAGCGGCTCGCGGGCTGCTGGCGTCACTGGGGAGAGCAGCACGGCTACTTCGACTCGGCCGACGACGCGCAGGCGTTCGAGGACGAGCTGTGCCACATGCTCGCGGCGCAGCACGCGGCGCCGAACTCGCCGCAGTGGTTCAACACGGGGCTGCACCACGCCTACGGCATCACCGGCCCGGCGCAGGGCCACTGGTACGTCGACGACCCGGCGGCGCGTCCGCGCGGCAAGGCCGCCGTCGCGCAGGCCGCGAAGCAGGCCGCGCAGAGGGAGGCCACCCAGAAGCAGGCTGCCCAGAAGCAGGGTTCCGAGAACGCGCCCCAGCTGAAGAAGAGCCAGAGCGCCTACGAGCGGCCGCAGCCGCACGCGTGCTTCATCCAGTCGGTCCAGGACGACCTCGTCGGCGACGGCGGCATCATGGACCTGTGGACGCGCGAGGCGCGCCTGTTCAAGTACGGCTCCGGCACCGGCAGCAACTTCTCGGCGCTGCGCGGCGAGAACGAGCCGCTGTCGGGCGGCGGCAAGAGCTCGGGCCTGATGAGCTTCCTGCGCATCGGCGACCGCGCCGCCGGCGCGATCAAGTCGGGCGGCACGACGCGCCGCGCGGCCAAGATGGTGTGCCTCGACCTCGACCACCCGGACATCGAGACGTTCGTCTCGTGGAAGGTCACCGAGGAGCAGAAGGTCGCGGCGCTCGTGACCGGCAGCAAGACGCTGCGCCGCCACCTCAACGCGGTGATCAACGCCTGTCACGTCAAGAACGACGACGGCGACGAGCAGACGGTGACCGTGCCCCGCGAGAACCCGCAGCTCGCCGCCGCGCTGCAGGAGGCGCGCGCGAGCTGCGTGCCGGAGAACTACCTGCAGCGCTGCCTGCAGCTCGGCGGCCAGGGCTTCCGGGCCCTCGACGTGCCCGAGTACACGACCGACTGGGACGGTGAGGCCTACGGGACCGTCAGCGGCCAGAACTCGAACAACTCGGTGCGCGTGCCGAACGAGTTCTTCCGCGCCGTCGACGAGCAGGGCAAGTGGCGGCTGATCCGCCGCACCGACCGCGGCGTCGCCAAGGAGATCGACGCGTCCGAGCTGTGGGACAAGGTCGCCTACTCCGCGTGGGCGTGCGCCGACCCGGGCGTGCAGTACGACACGACGATCAACGAGTGGCACACGTGCCCGGCCGACGGCCGGATCAACGCGAGCAACCCGTGCTCGGAGTACATGTTCCTCGACGACACGGCCTGCAACCTGGCGTCGATCAACCTCGCGAAGTTCCTGCACGAGGACGGCTCGTTCGACCTCGAGGCCTACAAGCACGCGATCCGGCTGTGGACGATCGTGCTCGAGGTCTCGGTGCTGATGGCGAGCTTCCCGAGCCAGCGCATCGCCGAGCTCAGCTACCGGTTCCGCACGCTCGGCCTCGGCTACGCCAACCTCGGCACGATCCTGATGCGGCTCGGGATCCCGTACGCCTCGAAGAAGGCCTACGCGATCGCCGGGGCCCTGTCGGCCATCCTCAGCGGCGAGGCCTACGCGACGTCGGCGGAGATGGCCAAGGAGCTCGGCGCGTTCGCCGGCTACGCGGAGAACGAGGAGTCGATGCAGCGCGTGATCCGCAACCACCGGCGCGCCGCCTACCACGCCTCGGCGAGCGAGTACGAAGGCCTGTCGATCACGCCCGCGGGCATCGATCCGCAGCAGTGCCCCGCGGAGCTGCTCGAGTCGGCGCGCGAGTGCTGGGACCGCGCGATGGGCCTCGGCGAGAAGCACGGCTTCCGCAACGCCCAGGTCACGTGCATCGCGCCGACCGGCACGATCGGGCTCCTGATGGACTGCGACACGACCGGCGTCGAGCCGGACTTCGCGCTGGTCAAGTTCAAGAAGCTCGCCGGCGGCGGCTACTTCAAGATCGCCAACCAGAGCCTCGCGCCGGCGCTGAAGAAGCTCGGCTACGACCGCCGCCAGATCGACGAGATCCTGGCCTACGTCGTCGGCCGGAAGACGCTGGCCGGAGCGCCGGGCATCAACCACGAGACGCTCGCGAAGAAGGGCTTCGACGACCGCGCGCTGCAGCGCGTCGAGAAGGCGCTCGAGAGCGCGTTCGACATCAGCTTCGCCTTCAACAAGGGCATCCTCGGCGACGAGCTGCTGAAGAAGCTCGGCGTCACCGACGCCCAGCTCGCGGACTGGTCGTTCGATCTGCTGAAGCACCTCGGCTTCTCGCGGGCCGAGATCCAGGCTGCGACCGACTACGTCTGCGGCGCGATGACGGTCGAGGGCGCGCCGCACCTCAAGGAGCAGCACCTGCCGGTCTTCGACTGCGCGAACCGCTGCGGCCGCAAGGGCAGGCGGTTCATCGCCTACGAGGCGCACCTCCACATGATGGCGGCGGTGCAGCCGTTCATCTCGGGGGCGATCTCGAAGACGATCAACATGCCGGCCGACGCGGCGGTCGACGACGTCAAGCGCGCCTACCGGCTCGGCCACGACCTGATGCTGAAGGCGGTCGCGCTCTACCGCGACGGCAGCAAGCTCAGCCAGCCGCTGAGCTCGACGGTCGACGACGACGGCGCCTCGGCCGCCGCCGAGCTGGCGACGACCCGCGAGGTCCAGGCGCTCGCCGCGCGCATCACCGAGCGCGTCGTGCACCGCTACATCGCCAAGCGCCGGCGGCTGCCGGGCCGCCGCGCCGGCTACACGCAGAAGGCCGTCGTCGGCGGGCACAAGATCTACCTGCGCACCGGCGAGTACGAGGACGGTTCGCTCGGCGAGATCTTCCTCGACATGCACAAGGAGGGCGCCGCGTTCCGCAGCCTGATGAACTGCTTCGCGATCGCGGTCTCGCTCGGCCTGCAGCACGGCGTGCCGCTCGACGAGTTCGTCGACGCGTTCGTGTTCACGCGCTTCGAGCCGAACGGCATGGTGCAGGGCCACGACCAGATCAAGATGGTCACGTCGGTCATCGACTACGTCTTCCGCGAGCTGGCGATCAGCTACCTCGGCCGCGACGAGCTCGCGCAGGTCGCCAGCGACGACCTGTCGAACACGACGATGGGCCAGAAGAGCCAGGACCCGGAGTACACCGACGAGGAGGTCGTCTCGGAGACGGTCTACGACGGCGAGCCGCCGCCGGCGTCGGTGCACGACAACCCGCACCTGCACCCGCCGAGCCACGGGTTGGGCCGCGGCCACGACGGCAACGGCAACGGCGGCGGTCACGGCGGTGTCGCGCACGGCGGCGGCGGCCCGAAGCACGCCGTGCTGATGCGCACCGAGACCCAGGTGACGCTCGAGTCGCGGCAGGTCCGGCTGAAGATCGCCGAGGCCCGGCTGAAGGGCTACGAAGGCGACCCTTGCGGCGGGTGCGGCGCGTTCACGCTGGTGCGGAACGGCACGTGCCTGAAGTGCGTCTCGTGCGGCGCGACGTCGGGCTGCAGCTGACGGCAGGTCGCCCGGGGCCGCGCCACGAGCGTCGCTCGTTCGCGGCGTCCGGGCTCCGCTGCGTGCAGCGCCGCGGCGCGCGACGTCGCGTCGCCGGCGGCTTGCTGCACCTCGCGTAAGGTCGATGAAAGGAGCGCGATTGGCTACTACCCATGGCTCGCCGGGTGAACGGATCGTCGCGGGCGTCGTCGTGATCTGGGCGGCAGGCTGGTTCGTCTACTCCCGCAGCGCCGCACCGGACGACCAGTTCGTGCAACTCGTGGCAGGGATCGTCGGCGTGGTCGGGCTCGCGGTCGCGGTCACGGTGTGGCAGGCGCGCCGCGCGGCCGCGCGGCTGTACGCGGCGTGGGCGATCGCGGCGGTGCTCGCTCTGGTCCTCCTGGACGCCAGATCCGAGTCGCCATGGTGGAAGGTGGCCCTCGGCGCGCTGCTCGCAGCGGCGGTCCTCGGCGCCTTCGGCTTCGGTCTGGCGGCATGCCGTCGGCGCAGGTTGCGGTCTCCGTGACTCGCCGTTCCTCGCCCGGTGCGCCGGTCCCGCCCGCACCCCGACGGCCCCGATACGGTGGATGCGGCTACGGGGCACCCGAGCACGGCCGACCCGAAGACGGCAAACGAGACGTCGGTGGGACCTGGGACGAAGGGTCGCCCCTCGAGGGTGCCCCGGAATAGCCTGCGCGTCGCTCGAACGTCTCGCCATGTCCGGGTGTCGCCGCCGCACACCCGACCTCGCCGACGTCAGGCCTCGTACGAATCCACGCCGTGACCCCGCCTCGATTCCGGCATCTCGTGTCGACCCGGACCCTGGTCCGGGCCCGGGGCTTCGCGACCGTGGCCTGCGTCGCCGCGCTGCTCACGTTCGCCGCGGCGCTGGTCGTCGACCTCGGCGACGTCCTGCGCTGGACGGCGCTCGCGATCGCGCTGGCCGCCGCCGCGCTGCGGCTCGAGGCGCAGAACTGGCTCACGCTGCGCGTCGAGATCGAGGCGCGCGGGCAGCCCGGCGGCCGCGCCGACCGCGACCTCGACGCCTGACCGCCGCCTCACCAGGGCCGCACGCGCACGTCCTGGAACTCGACCGGGTCGTTGTGCCCGCAGAAGCCGAAGAAGCCCTCGGTGCGGTCCTTGCCGACGTGGTCCTTCAGGTTCGACGGGAGCTCCGCGACGTCGGCGTCGGCGATGCGCGTGCCGTTCAGCTCGACCGTCACCCGCGAGCCCCGCACCGTGACCTCCTGCAGGTTCCACTCCCCGACGGGACGCAGGTAGCCGCGGTGCGCCGGCGCCACGCCGTAGACGCTGCCGTGGAACTGCCACGGCTGCAGCGTCGCGTACTTCTCGGCGGTGTCGTCGAGCACCTGCACCTCGAGGCCGCGGTAGGCCGGCGTGCCCTCGCCGGCGTAGCGGATCGCGAGGCCGTTGTTGCCGCCGGGCGGCAGCCGGAAGCGCAGCCGCACCGCGAAGTCGGCGAAGCGCTCGGTCGTGAACAGGTTGCCGCCCTTGCCCGGCCGGCAGCGCAGCGCCCCGTCGACGATCTCGTAGCTGTCCCTGTCGCCCTGCCAGCCGGCGAAGGACACGCCGTCGAAGATCGGCACGAACGCGTACGCCTCGCGGCTCAGCAGGTAGCCGTCCGCCTCGCGCGGCGACAGCTCGCGCACGGTCAGGTTGCGGAAGCGGATCTCGCCGCCGTGCGTCTGCAGCTGCAGCGGGCCGGTCGCCGGCAGCGGCCGGCCGCGGTCCCAGAAGTTCTCCATGCGCACGCCGTCGACTACCAGCTGGCGGTTGAGCGTGACCCAGACCCGCTCGCCGACCATCAGGATCGACATGCGGTTCCACTCGCCGAACGGCCGGTCCGCGAGCACCAGCGGCAGCCGCTCCTCGACCTGGTTGTTCCACAGGCCTCCCGAGCCCTTGTCGGCGCCGAGGTGGTGCTTGCCGCCGGCCTCGGTCCAGTCCCAGATCTGCACCTGCGGGCAGCCGCGCAGGTAGATGCCCGAGTCGGCCTTCGCGACCGTCTTGTACTCGAGCTCGAACAGCGCGTCGCCGTAGGCCCGGTCGGTGGTCAGGTAGGCGCCCTGGCCGTCGTTGACCAGCTCGCCGTCCTCGACCCGCCAGTGCTTTCGCATCGACGCGTCGTCCTCGGCGCGCAGTTTCGCGCGGGCTTCGGGATCCATGGCCGCCAGCTCGTACGGCGACAGGTGGCGCTGGCCGTGCCAGCCCGACAGGTCCACGCCGTTGCACAGCGGCGCCGCGACGGCGACGGAGGACTCCTGCGCAGGCAGGCTTGCGAACGAACCGACGGCGACGAACAGCAGCGGGCGCATCGCGGCACTCTACGCGCAGCGCCTCCCTTCACGCCCCCCGGTTGACGAGGAACGTCGCGATGTCGCCGAGGAAGCGCTCGAGGTAGGCGCGGTGCTCCGGCGCGAGCCGTTGCTCGTCGATCGACGCCATCATCAGCTCCATCCACCGGTCGCGCGCGCGCCGGTCGATCGCGAACGGCGCGTGCCGCATGCGCAGCCGCGGGTGGCCGCGTTCGCGCAGGTAGTCGGGCGGTCCGCCGAACCGGTAGAGCAGGAACGACTTCAGCCGGTGCTCGGCGCCGGCGAGGTCGTGCGCCGGGTACATCGGAGCGAGGATCGGGTCGTCCGGCACGCGCCGGTAGAAGCCCGCGACGATCGCCTCGATCGCGGTTCGTCCCAGCAGGTCGTGGATGGGCAGCTCGGCGTCGCTCACCCGGCGAAGCGTGGTGCAACACGGCGCGAACGCAAGTACGATCCGGCGGCGATGGTGTTCCACGACCTGCTCGACCCCGGCGAACGCGAGTTCGACCGCAGCCTGCGGCCCGGCACGTTCGCCGAGTTCGTCGGTCAGGAGGCCATCCGCGACAACCTGCGCATCGCGATCCGGGCCGCGAGGGAGCGCAAGGAGCCGCTCGACCACGTGCTGCTGTGCGGCCCGCCCGGCCTCGGCAAGACGACCCTCGCGCACCTGATCGCCGAGGGCATGCAGAGCGACATCGTCGTGACGTCCGGGCCGGCGCTCGGCGCGCCGAAGGACCTCGCCGGCACGCTGACGCGGCTGCAGCGCGACCAGGTGCTGTTCATCGACGAGATCCACCGCCTGCCGAAGGCCCTCGAGGAGTACCTCTACTCCGCGATGGAGGACCACGCGATCGACGTGGTGCTCGACCCGGGCCCGAGCGGCCGCAGCGTGCGCCTCGGCGTGCAGCCGTTCACGCTGGTCGGCGCGACGACGCGCGAAGGGCTCCTGACCGCGGCGTTCCGGTCGCGCTTCGGCATCGTCGAGCGGCTCGAGCCGTATCCGGCGGCCGACATCGAGCAGATCCTGCGCCGCGCCGCGGTGCGGCTCGGCATCGGCCTCGACGACGCGGCCGCGAAGCGCTGCGCCGAACGCAGCCGGGGCACGCCGCGCATGGCGCTGCGCATCCTGCGGCGCGTGCGCGACCTCGCGCAGGTGCAGCAGAAGCGCACCATCGACGACGCGACCGCCGTCGAGGGCCTCGACCGGCTGCGCATCGACCACCTCGGCCTCGAGGAGGTCGATCGCAAGCTGCTGCGCGCGCTCGTCACGCGCGGCGACGCGGTCGGGCTCAAGACGCTGGCCGCGATGGTCGACGAGGCCGAGGACACGCTCGAGGACGTGCTCGAGCCCCATTTGATCCGCTGCGGGCTGCTCGCCCGCACGCCGCGCGGCCGCGTCGCGACCGCGCGGGCCTACGAGCACCTCGGCCTCGCCGAGCCGGCGCCGGGCCAGCGACCGGGCGAGCTGCCGTTCGCGTGAACGCCCGGTCGTGGGTCCCGCACCGGTGAGCGCGTTCCGCTTCGAGCTGCTCGGTCAGCACGGCGCCCTGCGCCGCGGCCGCTACCACACGCCGCACGGCACGTTCGAGACGCCGTGCTTCGCGCCGGTCGGCACCTACGCGGCGCTGAAGGGCCTGACGCCCGACCAGGTGGCCGCCACCGGCACCGAGCTGGTGCTCGCCAACAGCTACCACCTGCACGTGCGGCCCGGCGCGGAGCGCATCGAGAAGCTCGGCGGCCTGCACCGCTTCATGGGCTGGCCGGGGCCGATCCTGACCGACAGCGGCGGCTACCAGGTGTTCTCGCTCGGCTCGAAGGTGCGCATCGACGACGACGGCGTGACCTTCCAGTCGGTCATCGACGGCAGCACGCACCGCTGCACGCCGGAGTCGGTGCTCGCGTTCCAGCGCCAGCTCGGCCCGGACATCGCGATGGTGCTCGACCACTGCCCGCCCGGCGACGCCGACCCGGCCCTGCAGCGGCAGGCGCACGAACGCACGCTGCGCTGGGCCGCGCGCGCGCGCGAGCTGCACGCGTCGTGGGGCGGCGCGGCCCGCGGCCAGGCGGTGTTCGGCATCTGCCAGGGCGGCACCGACCCGGAGCTGCGCCGCGAGAGCGCGCGCGCGCTCGCCGCCCTCGCCTTCCTCGGTTACGCGATCGGAGGCGTCAGCATCCGCGAGACCAAGGAGAAGCTGCCGGTGGCGCTAGCC
>CALKYL010000333.1 GCA_938003515.1 uncultured bacterium | reverse complement strand
AGTGGTTTACGCGCACGAGCGTGCGGGCCGACGCGCAGTTCGCGCCGGTCGGCGCGACGTTCGAGGTGATGGACTCGAGGGCCTTCGGCGCCGGCGACGACGGCCTCGCCGACACCGGCACCGTCAACGCGACCGACGTCGTGCAGGGCTTCGCGACCTGCAGCCTCGGCACGCTCGGCGACGGCCGCCATCGCCTGCTCGCCGGCCGCTACACGATGTCGCTCGGCGGACGCCGGTTCGTGATCCGCAACGTCTACCGCAACACCGTCAACAACTTCACCGGCGTCGACTGGCTCTGGCAGAACGACGACGGCGACGCGGTGCGCGCCTTCTGGACGATGCCGGTGCGCCGGCGGCCGTCCGACGTCCCGTCGCTGCGCGACAACGAGTTCGAGTGGGACGACCAGGACCTCGACCTGCAGTTCCCCGGCGTGCACGCGACGCGCGTGCTGGAGGGCAGGACGATCTTCGAGGCGTTCGTGTTCGGCGTGTTCGAGGACGACGCCGGCACGACGGTTCGCGAGTTCGTGACGCCGGGCATGCGGCTGTTCCGGCCGGCGAGCCGCGGCACCTGGTTCGGCGAGTTCGAGGGCGCGTTCCAGTTCGGCCGCTCCCGCGCCTCCGCCGCCGGACCGAGCCTCGACCACGCCGCGTATTTCCTGCACGGCTCGGTCGGCTGGCAGTGGGACCTCGCGTGGGTGCCGACGGTGCGGCTCGCCTACGACTTCGCGACCGGCGACCGCGACCCCACCGACGGCGAGAACAACCGCTTCGATCGCCTGTTCGGCGCGCCGCGCTTCGAGTACGGGCCGACCGGGCTCTGGGGCGCGATGCAGCGCAGCAACCTGAGCTCGCCCGAGCTCCGGGTGTCGGTGCGACCGACGGCGACGACGTGGGTGATGGTCAACTACCGCGACTTCCGGCTCGCGGCGTCGCGCGACCAATGGGTCGGCAGCGGCGTGCGCGACCCGTCGGGCGCGGCCGGCGACCACGTCGGCCAGCAGCTCGAGCTGCGCGCGCGGTGGGACGTGCTGCCGCAGAACATGCACGTCGAGATCGGCGGCGCATACCTGTTCGGCGGCACGTTCCTCGAGCGCGCGCCGAACGCCCGCAGCGGCGACAGCCGCTACGGCTACGTCGAGATGATCTGGGTGCTGTAGCCGACGCGCCGGCGCCGCGGCTCACAGCCAGGTCTCGAGCTTCGCCGCGATCACCTCGGCGCTCATGAGGCCGACCACGCGGTCCACGGGCTCGCCGTCCTGGAACAGGACGAGCGTCGGGATCGAGTGGATCGCCAGCTGCTCGGCGAGGTCCGGCGCCGCGTCGAGTTCGAGCTTGCCGACGACGGCGCGGCCGGCGAAGCGGCGCGCGAGCGCGTCGACGGTCGGCGCGAGCGCGCGGCACGGGCCACACCAGTCGGCCCAGAAGTCGACCAGCACGACGCCCGGCTGGTCGAGCTGGTGCTGGAGGGACGCGCGGTCGAAGTGCAGCGCGCCGGGGAGCTGGTCCTGGATGTCTTGGGTCTGTTTCAAGGTTCGGTTCCTGGTCGGACGGGCGCGGAGGCGCCCGCACGCCGTCTCGGATGCCGGCCGCCGCCGATCCGTGACAGCCGAGATCGCGGATTCGGCACGTCGTCAGCCGCCGCTGCCGCCGCGGTTGCCACCGTCGCCGCCGCGGCGGGCGCGCAGGATCGCCTCCACGAGCTCCGGAGGCAGCGCCGCGGGTTCGACCCGGTCCAGCTCCCGGCCGGCCTCACGCGCCAGCGCGGCCGCGTCCCGGTAGTTGCCGAGGAAGCGCTCGCAGGCCGCGCAGGCCGCGACGTGCGCGTCGAAGCGCGCGCGCTGCTCGGTGGGCAGTCGGTCGTCGACGTATTCGAGCAGGAAGTCGACGCACTGCTGGCAGGTGATCGCGTCCGGTCCGTGCGGACACGGGTCTTCGTGCGGAACCGTCATGCGGAGAGCGCCTCCATCGCGGGACCCAGCAGCTTGACCAGCGCCTGGCGCCCGCGGTGCAGGCGCTGGCGCACGAGCGCGTCGGCGACGCCGAGCTGTTCGGCGACGGCCTTCGATTCCATGCCCTCGAGGTCGCGCAGCACGACGACCTCACGATACGCCGCGGGCAGCCGCTCGAGCGCCTGCCACAGCGCTTCGCGCCGCTCGCTTCGCGCCGCCTCGTCGGCCGGCGTGGGCGCCCAGCGCGCCGGCGGGCGCACGTGCTCGCCGGCCTCGAACTCGGGCAGCAGCGCTTCGATCGGCTGTTCGGGCCGCGCGGCGCGGCTGCGCAGCCGCATCAGCGCCGCGTTGACGACGATGCGGTGCAGCCACGTCGAGAGCCGCGATCGGCCGTCGAAGCGGTCGAGCGCGCGGAACGCCGAAAGGAAGGCCTCCTGCACCACGTCCTCGGCGTCGCCGTCGCTGCGCGTCACGCGCTTCGCCACCGCGAGCATGCGGCCGCCGTGCGTGTGCACGAGCTCGGCGAACGCGTCGTCGTCGCCGGCACGCATCCGCGCCAGCAGCGCTCGCTCGGCGCGCTCGTCGTCCGGGGTGTCGGCGTCGGTTTCGGCCATGGCGAGCCCGCTACCGGCGCAGCGCGGTCCAGATCGTGCGGTACGGACCCTTCGTGCGGCGCGCGCGCACGCGGTGCCGGTCGACCGCGAACGGCCCGCGGCGCAGGCGCGCGTCGAACGCCGCGTCGTCGGCCGACGACCAGACCGCGAGCACGCCGCCCTGGTTGAGCGCGGCGCCGAGGCGCTGCAGGCCGACCTTGTTGTAGAGGCTGTCGTTGCCCGGCCGGGACAGCCCCTCGGGGCCGTTGTCGACGTCGAGCAGGATCACGTCGTAGTCGGCCGAGGCAGCGGCGACGACGTCGCGCACGTCGGCGACCTGCACCTCGACCCGCGGATCGCGCAGCGGATGGCCGGCGCAGTGGCCGAACAGCTCGCGGTTCCACGCGACGACCTCGGGCACCAGCTCGGCGACGACGACCCGCCCGCGGTCCCCGGCCAGCGCGAGCGCGCGCGCGAGCGTGAAGCCCATGCCGAGCCCGCCGACCAGCACCCGCGGGGACCGCCGGTGGCCGAGCCGTTCGAACGCGAGCTCGGCGAGCAGCTCCTCCGAGCCGAACACGCGGCTGCTCATCAGCTCCGCGTGCCCGATCCAGACCTCGAACGCGCCGTCGTGGTGGTAGCAGCGCAGCTCCGCGTCGTGGCCGGGCACGCGCGCGGTCGCGATCAGCTCGCGCGGCTTCACGGTCGCACTCCGCGGCGGGCCCGCATCAGCGGCACGCCGGGCAGCAGAGGGCGGCGTCGGGCGACGGCGCGGCGCGCGCGTAGCGCGCGTGCACGCTCGCCTCGTGGTCGAGCATCGGACGTTCGGGCATGGGAGTGGGACGGAGATCGGAGCGAGCCGGCGCGGCATCTACGAGCCGGCGCCGCACACGTTCCTGCAGGCGGCGGCGAATCGCAACGGGCCGGGATCGCCCGCCGCGGCCGGCGTATCATGCGCGGCCCTCCCGACCCCGAGCCCCATGCCCGGAACCCCCGTCGACGCTCGTAGAGACCTGCCGTGGTCCGCGCCGGTCCGCCGCGCCCGCCTGACCACCCTGCAGCTCAACCTCGGCCGCTACTGCAACCTCGCGTGCACCCACTGCCACGTCGAGTCGAACCCGCGGCGCCGCGAGCAGATGGAAGACGACGTGCGCGAGCGCGTCATCGCGTGGATCCGGCGGCACCGGCCCGAGACCGTCGACCTGACCGGCGGCGCGCCGGAGCTGATCCGCGGCTTCCGCGAGCTGGTGCGCGCCGCGCGCGACGCCGGCGCGAAGGTCATGGACCGCTGCAACCTCGCCGTGCTCGACGAGCCCGGCCAGGAGGACCTCGTCGAGTTCCTCGCCGCGCATCGGGTCACCGTCGTCGCGAGCATGCCGTGCTACCTGGTCGCCAACGTCGACAAGCAGCGCGGCCGCGGCACCTACGACCGCTCGATCGCCGGCCTGCAGAAGCTCAACGCCGCCGGCTACGGCAGGCGACCGGAGCTGCCGCTGCACCTGGTCTACAACCCCGGCGGCCCTTCGCTGCCGCCCGACCAGAAGGCGCTCGAAGGCGACTACAAGACCCGCCTCCGCGACGACTGGGGCATCGTGTTCGACGAGCTGTGGTGCCTCGCGAACGTGCCGATCACGCGGTTCCGCCACCTGCTCGAGCGGCTGGGCACGCTCGGCGCCTACGAGGAGCTGCTGCGGCGTGCCTACAACCCGGCGACGCTCGACAACCTGATGTGCCGCACGACGCTCAGCGTCGACCACGACGGCAGCCTGCACGACTGCGACTTCAACCTGGCACTCGGCCTCGCGCTCGGCGGCGGGCGGGGCCTCGGGCTGGGCGGCGCCGAGCCGCGGCCGAAGCTGTGGCAGGTGACGCCCGAGCAGCTGACCGGCCGCGAGGTCGCGATGGCGTCGCACTGCCTCGCGTGCACGGCCGGCGCCGGCTCGAGCTGCACCGGCGCGGTGGCCGCGGCGGCGGCGGTCGAGGGCTGAGGGCGACGGGCACGCCGTGCACGCGCTCGACCTCCTGGGCCTGCTGGCGCTCGGCGGCTACGCCGTCGCGACGACGTTCCTCGCCGGCCAGGGGCTGCACAGCCTCTGGCTCCTGCTGCGGTTCGTGCGCGCGCGGCGGCCGACGCCGCCGCCGGCCGATTCCGCGGCCGAACGGCCCGCGGTGCTCGTGCAGCTGCCGGTCTACGACGAACGCGACGTCGTCGACCGGCGCGTCGAAGCGGTCGGCGCGCTCGACTGGCCGGCGGACCGGCTGCGCATCCAGCTGCTCGACGACGGCACCGACGACAGCGTCGCGATCGGCGCGGCCGCGATCGCGCGGCTGTGTGCCCGCGGCATCGACGCCGCGCAGATCCGCCGCCCGGACCGCACCGGGTTCAAGGCGGGCGCGCTCGCGCACGGCCTCGAGGTCGACGCGCGGCGCGCCGACGGCCCCGCCGCGTTCGTCGCGATCTTCGACGCGGACTTCGTGCCGCGTCCCGACTTCCTCACGCGCGCGGTGCCGCCGCTCGTCGCCGACGACCGGCTCGCGTTCGTGCAGGGGCGCTGGGAGCACCTCAACGCCGACCAGTCGCTGCTGACCCGCGCGCAGGCGATCGGCATCGACGGCCACTTCGCCGTCGAACAGGCCGCGCGCGCGTGGAGCGGCCTGCCGCTCAACTTCAACGGCACGTGCGGCGTGTGGCGGCGCGCCGCGATCGCCGACGCCGGCGGCTGGCAGCACGACACGCTCACCGAGGACCTCGACCTGAGCTACCGCGCGCGGCTGCGCGGCTACCGCGCACGCTACGACCTCGACCTCGCGGTGCCCGGCGAGCTCCCGCCGACGCTCGAGGCGTGGCGCGCGCAGCAGTTCCGCTGGGCGAAGGGCTCGCTGCAGACGGCGCGCAAGCTCTTGCCGGCGATCTGGCGGAGCGGGCTCGGGCGCGTCGAGACGTTCGCGGCGACGATGCACCTGACGCACTACCTGGTGCATCCGGCCATGGTCGCGAGCCTGGTCCTCGCGCCGATCGCGACGCTGTGGCTGCGCCACGCGCCGATGCTCGCCGTCGCGCTCGGCAGCGTGCTCCTGGCCGCAGGACTCGTGCCGCCGCTGCTGCTCTACGTCGTCTCGCAGCTGAGCCTGGGCCGACGCCCGACGCGGCTCCTGGCGCTGCCGGCGCTGATGTCGTTCGGCACCGGCATCGCGCTGTCGAACGCGCGCGCCGCGTGGCAGGCGCTCCTGGGCTTCGTGTCGCCGTTCGTGCGCACGCCCAAGCACGGCCGCGGCCGCGGCAGCTACCGCGCCCCGCCCGCGTCCGGGCTCGGCGAGCTGGCCCTCGGCGGACTCGGCGCCGTCGGGCTCGCCGGCATCTGGTCGAGCCGGTCGCCGTGGCTCGCGCCGATCGTCGCGCTGTACGTGCTCGGCTTCCTGCTGCAGGGCGCGTGGCTGCTGCGCGCGCGGCTGCGCGAAGCGCTCGCCGGCGCCGTTTCCGATGTTCCGCC
>CALKYL010000332.1 GCA_938003515.1 uncultured bacterium | reverse complement strand
CCGATGACCGCGCCGCGGGACCTCGTCCTGCGCGCTCCCGGCATCAACTGCGCGCGCGAGACGCTGCACGCGTCCGGCCGGGCCGGCGCCGCGAGCGAGTTCGTGCACGTGCAGCGGCTGCTCGCCGACCCCGACCTGCTCGACCGCTTCCGCATCCTCGCGGTGCCGGGCGGGTTCAGCTACGGCGACGACATCGCGTCGGGCCGCGTGCTCGCGCAGGAGATGAAGGCGCGGCTCGGCGAGCGCGTGCTGCGCTTCGTCGAGCGCGGCGGGCTCGTGTTCGGCATCTGCAACGGCTTCCAGGTGCTGGTGCGCCTCGGGCTCCTGCCATGCACCCGCGGCCGGCTCGAGGAGGAGGTCACGCTGACCCACAACCTGTCGAACCACTACGAGTGCCGCTGGGTGACGCTGCGCACCGAGCGGTCGCGGTGCGTGTTCCTGCCGGCGGGGCTGACGCTGCGCTGGCCGGCGGCGCACGGCGAGGGCCGCCTCGTCGCGCGCGACCCCGCCGCCCAGCAGCTGCTCGTCGACGAGGGTTTCGCCGCGGCCCGCTACGTCGACGAGCGCGGTGAGGCGACCGAGCGCTATCCGCAGAACCCGAACGGCGCCCCGCTCGGCATCGCCGGGCTGACCAACCACGACGGACGCGTGCTCGGCGTCATGCCGCACCCCGACCGCAGCTACCTGCCGACGCACATGCCGGGCTGGCGCCGCACGCTGCTCGAGCAGGGCGCCCTGCCGGCCGACGGCGACGGCATGGTGGTGTTCCGGGAGATGGTGCGCGCCGCCCGCGCCGAGGGCTGAGTCCCCGGGCGGGTTTCCGGCAGAAGGCGCTTACCGCTTGGCTTGTTGCCGGCGGACCGTATCGTCCGGCCCCATGCGCTCCATCGCATTGCTCCTGATCCTCCTCGGCGCCGGCTCGATGGTCCTCCACTTCCTCGAGCGGGAGTTCACGCTGCTCTCGTGGATCGGCAACTGGGGAGAGGAGGTCGCCTGGGGCATCCGCGGCGGCCTCGTCGTCGTCGGCCTCCTCCTGTTCGCGGTCGGCGGCAAGTCGAAGGCGAAGGCCAAGAAGGCATGAGCCCGACGGCCGCGCGCCGGCGGCCGGCTCTCACGAGCGGTAGTCGGCGCTGCGGATGCCGTACTTCTGCATCAGCTTCTGGAACGCGCTGCGCGCCATGCCGGCCTCCTCGCTGCAGTGCGTGACGTTGCCCTTGTGCTTCGTCAGCAGCGCCTCGACGTAGGTCTGCTCGAGCGCCGCGATGCGGCGCGCCTTGATCTCCTGGAACGTGCCGCCTTCCTCGGGGTCCTTGGCGCGCCCCTCGCGCGGCGGCCCGTCGCGCAGCTCCGGCGGCAGGTCGGCGACCGTCAACTCGGGCGCGTGGCCGAGGGCGCACGCGCGCTCGATCGCGTTGCGCAGCTGCCGCACGTTGCCGGGCCAGTGGTAGGCGCGCAGCCGCTCCGCGGCCGCGGGCGCGAGCCGCGTGATGCCGACCGGTTCGCCGAAGCGCGCGAGGAAGTGCTCGACGAGCAGGTCGACGTCGCCGGGTCGATCGCGCAGCGGCGGCACGCGGATGCGCACCACGTCGAGACGGTAGAAGAGGTCCGACCGGAAGGCGCCGTCCTCGACCTCGCGCTGCAGGTCGCGGTTGGTCGCCGCGACGATGCGCACGTCGACCTCGCGCTGCTCCGCGCCCCCCACCGGCCGCACCTTGCGCTCCTGGATCGCGCGCAGGAGCTTCGACTGGAACGGCAGCGGCAGTTCCCCGAGCTCGTCGAGGAACAGGGTGCCGCCGTCGGCGACGCGGAACAGGCCGAGCTTCTCGGCGACGGCGCCGGTGAAGGCGCCCTTCTTGTGGCCGAACAGCTCGCTCTCGAACAGGTCGGCCGGGATCGACGCGCAATCGACCGGCACGAACGGCTTGTCCCTCCGGTCGCTGGAGTCGTGCAGATGATGCGCGAGCAGCTCCTTGCCGGTGCCGCTCTCGCCGATCAGCAGCACGGACGCGTCCGTGCGGGCCGCGCGCTCCAGCATGCGAACGACCTCGTCGAACTGCTGCGAACGGTGGATCAGCCGCCGGCCCGTGACGCCCGACCTGAGCCGCTCGCGCAGCCCTTCGTTCGCGTCCTTGACCCGGCGGTGGGCCAGCGCCTTCGCGACGCGCTCGAGCAGGTCCTGCTCCTCGTAGGGCTTGGCGAGGTAGTCGAACGCGCCCTGCTTGATCGCCGCGACCGCCATCTGCAGGTCCGGATAGCCGGTCAGCAGCAGCACCTCGATGTCCGGGTCGCGTTCGCGGATCGCCGCCAGCAGCTCCATGCCGCTCATGCGCGGCATGCGCACGTCGCTGACGACGACCGCGAACGACTCCTGGCGCAGCAGCTCGAGCGCCTCCGAGGCCGACGACACGCAGCGGGCGTCGTAGCCGGCGCGCTCGAGGAAGTACGCGCACGACTCGGCGAGGTCCGGCTCGTCGTCGACCACCAGCACGCGGTCCCGCTCGCCGCTCACGCGTCCCGGCGCCCTCGCGTGCAGTCCCGGCAGGTCCCGTAGACGCGCAGGCTGTGCCGCTCGATCCGGAAGCCGAGCCGCTTCGCCGCGAGCTCCTGGCGCCGCTCGAGCTCGTCGTCGCGGAACTCGAGGATGGCCCCGCAGCGCACGCAGACCATGTGGTCGTGGTGCTCGTGCCCGAGCACGTGCTCGAAGCGCCTGCCGCCCGCGCCGGTGTCCAGCCCCTCGACGAAGCCGGCCTCTTCGAGCACCCCGAGCGTGCGGTAGACCGTCGCGCGCGACACCTTGGGGTCGTGCCGCCGGCACTGCTCGAGCAGCTCGTCGGCCGTGAAGTGCTCGTGCGTCGCGAGCGCCGCGCGCACGATCAGCGCGCGCTGGCTCGTCCAGCGGAAGCCGCGCTTCTTCAGGTGGGCTTCGACGATGCTCTGTTCCTGGTCGGCCTTCACGGCCCGGGCAGGATAGCCGGTCGCGCGCCCCGGCTCACGTCCTGGCGGCGGGCTGGACGGCGCCGATGTCGCGGCGGTAGTGCATGCCGTCGAACTCGACGTGACGCAGCGCCGCGTAGGCGCGCTCGCGCGCCGCGTTGGCGTCGTCGCCGAGCGCGGTCACCGCGAACACGCGGCCGCCCGCGGTCAACAGGTCGCCGCCGCGGCGCGCGGTGCCGGCGTGAAACACCTGCAGGTCCGGGCCGGTCTCGATGCGATCGAGGCCGAAGATCGGCACGCCCTTCCGGTAGTCGCCGGGGTAGCCGCCGCTGCACGCCACGACGCAGACGGCAACGCGCGGATCCCAGCGCGGCGCCTCGACCCGGTCGAGACGGCCCTCGGCGGTCGCGAGCAAGAGCGGCACGAGGTCGCTCTGCAGCCGCATCATCAACGGCTGCGCCTCCGGATCGCCCAGCCGACAGTTGTATTCGAGCACCCGCGGCCCCTGCGCGGTCAGCATCAGCCCGGCGTACAGGAAGCCGCGGTAGCGCCGCTTCTCGCGGTTGAGCGCGTGCACGGTCGGGAACACGATCTGCGTCTCGATCTGCGCGGCCACGCGCGGCAGCAGCGGCACCGGCGTGATCACGCCCATGCCGCCCGTGTTGGGTCCGGTGTCGCCGTCGCCGACGGGCTTGTGGTCGCGCGCCGGCTCCAACGGCACGATCGTCTCGCCGTCGGTCAACGTGATCAGCGAGACCTCCGGCCCGGCCAGGCGCTCCTCGAACACGACCGTGCTGCCGGCGTCGCCGAAGCGGCGGCGCTCGAGGCACTCGGCGACCGCCTGCCGCGCTTCGTCGTTGTCGTCGCACACGGCGACCCCCTTGCCGGCGGCGAGCCCCGACGCCTTGACGACGATCGGACCGTCGGGCCGGCTCTCGAGGAACGCGCGCGCCGTCGCGAGGCTCTCGAACGCCCAGAAGGCGGGACCGGGGATGCGGTGGCGCTGGCACAGCTCGCGCGCGAACAGCTTCGAGCCCTCGATCGCGGCCGCGGCCTTGTCCGGGCCGAAACACAGCCGACCGTGCTTCTTGAACACGTCGACGACGCCGGCGCACAGCGGCGCCTCCGGGCCGATCACCGTCAGGTCGACGTCCTCGTCGACGGCGAAACGCACGAGCCCCTGCAGGTCGTCGGCGGCGATGTCGACGTTGTCGCCGAGCGCGGCGGTGCCGGGGTTGCCGGGCGCGCAGTACAACCGGTCGACCAGCGGCGACTGACGAATCTTCCACGCGAGCGCGTGCTCGCGCCCGCCCTGGCCGACAACGAGGACTTTCATCGCCCGCGCGACGCTACGGCACGGCGCGCGGCAACGGAAGCGCGTTTGCCGACCGCCGCGCTGGCATTCGCCGGGCGGCGTCGGGACGATCGCGCCCATGGACACGGTCGTCGTCGTCAACACCGACCAGATGGGCCACGGCGCGCGCGACCTCGGCCAGCGCATCCTCTCCACCTTCCTGAAGAAGGCGATCGCCCTGCCGAACCTGACCGCGATCCTGCTCTACAACGCCGGCGTGCGCCTCGTCGCCCCCGAGTCCCCGGTGCTGGCCGAGCTGCGCCTGCTCGAGGAGCGCGGCGTCGACGTCGTCCCGTGCGGCACCTGCATCGAGCACTACGGCGTCCGACCCGCGGTCGGCTCGATCTCGGACATGGACACGATCGTGCGCGAGCTCGGCCGCGCCGCGAAGGTCATCACGCTCTAGGCATGACGAACGGGACCCCGCCGCCGTGGTCCGAACGGGTGCTCGGGCTGTGCCCGGCGCTGATCGCGATCCTCTGGGTCGCCGGCGTCGCCCACTTCCGCGACTTCGAGCTCGAACCGGTCGAATGGGCCGTCGTCGTCGCGGCCGGCTTCGCGCTGCAGGTCCTCGTGCGTCGCACGGCGCGGCCCCGACCGCTGCCCAAGCTGCCGCCGGACACCCGCCCCGCCCCGCTCGCGGCGATCGCGGCGCTGTTCCTGGCGATCCTGGCCGGCGCGGTCGGCGGCCTCGTCGAGTGGCTGGTCCAGGACGACTTCCGGAGCGAGGTGCCGTGGAGCCTGCGCACGCTGTGGCACGCCGCGTGCGCGTTCGGCGCCGGCTACTGCTCGTTCCTGCGGCGGGTGCTGCGCGCGACGCGCGGCTGAACCCGCTCGTCACTCGGCGAGCAGCTTCATACCGCCGGCGGCGACGCCGATCTGGCCGTCGGCGCCGGTGCGGCGCGCGAGCTGCTCGGCGCCGATGCGGCCCTGCAGCAGGTCGCGCCACGCGGCGAGCACGCGCGTCACCTCTTCGCCCGGTTCGCGCACGAACTCGACGCGGAAACGGCGCACGCCGGCTTCGAGCAGCGCCTTCGCCCAGCGCGCCGCCTGCTGCGGCGCGTGGTGGAACACCGTGTTGCGGCAGCCGACGTCGACGATCACCGGGTGCTCTCGCCCCACGTGGTCCTTCAGGGCCACGCGATGCCGTTCGCACGGCCGGCCGCACGAGCGGAAATCGCGGCCGTTGCTCAACAGGTGCGAGTAGACGCAGTGTTCGGTGTGGAAGGTCGGGATGCGGTGGTGCGCGACGATCGCGAGCCGGCCCTTCGGCACGCGCGCGGCCATCGCGAACAGCTGACGCTCGTCGAGGTCGAACGACGCCGTGACGGTGTCGAGGCCGAGCGCGAGCAGGTGCCGCGCGGTCAGCGAGTTCGTCGCGTTGAGCGAGAAGTCGCCGTGCAGCGCGAAGCCGTCGCCGGCCGCGCGGTAGCCGACGCACCGCATCAGCGCGCCGAAATGGCGCACGAGCACGCCGTCGGGCTCGAGCCGGCGGATGCGCTCGACCAGCGCGTCCTCGCCGGGCTTGCCGACGCGCGTCGTCGCGACCGTCACGCGCGCGCCCGCGGCCCGCGCCCGCGCGAACGCCGCGCCCAGCCCGACGAACTCCATCCAGTCCAGCTCGACCTCCCGGCAGCCCGCGGCGAGCGCGGCGGCGAGCTGCGCGTCGATGCGCACCAGCGGCACGACCTCCGGCTCGCCGGCCGGCCCGTCCGGGAGCCCGGCGAACGCCGCGCACACCCGCGGCAGCGCCGG
>CALKYL010000331.1 GCA_938003515.1 uncultured bacterium | reverse complement strand
ACTCTCCGTGCTGCTGGGTGTCTCGGGCGTCTTCGCCCTGCTGATCGGCATCCTGCTCGAGCGGCCGCCGATCCAGACTCCGGAGAAGGCCTGGAGCGTGGACGTGATGCCCGCCACCCCCGCCGAGATCCGGCCGACGCCGGCGAGCACGGAACGCGCCACCCCCTGCCCGCCGCGGCCGGTCGCGCCGGTCAGCAGCACGACCCGACCGCCCGCGCCGCGGGTCAAAACGAGACCTTGACCGCCTTGCGCTCTTCCGGCGATTCGACCTCGAAGAACTCGCCCTGCTTGAAGTTGAACATGCCGGCGATGATCGACGCGGGGAACTGCTCGATTCCGTTGTTCATGCGCATGACCGCGTCGTTGTAGGCCTGGCGCGAGAAACCGATGCGGTTCTCGGTCGAGGTGAGCTCCTCCATCAGCTGCTGCATGTTCTGGTTCGCCTTGAGGTCCGGGTAGCCCTCGGCGACCGCGAACAGGCGGCTCAGGGACTGCGTCAGCGCGCCGTCGGCCTTGACCAGCTCGCCGATGTTGCCCGCGTTGCGCAGGTCGACCGCCTGCTGCCGCGCGCGGATGACGTTCTCCAGCGTCTCCTTCTCGTGCTTCATGTAGCCCTTCGCCGTCTCGACGAGGTTCGGGATCAGGTCGTAGCGGCGCTTGAGCTGGACGTCGATCTGGCTCCAGGCGTTCTTGGCGGCGTTGCGCCGGTTGACGAGGCCGTTGTAGGCGCCGATCGCCCACAGCACGAGCAGCACGACGATGGCGAGCGGAATGATCCAGACGAGATGTTCCAAGGTTCGGGTCCTCGCGTTAGCGGACAGGAGAACAGCGGGCGGCGGGCAGGGCGGTCAGGCCAGCTCGATCTCGCCGGTGAAGACCGTACGGGCCGGCCCTTCGATGGCAAGAGAAGGACCCGTCCCGACGACCGTCAGCGTCCCGCCGCGCAGTTCCACGTGCGCGACGTCGCCCCGGATATTGCCGGCGGCGCGCGCGGCGGCGACCGCGACCGCCGCGCCCGTGCCGCACGCGAGCGTCTCCCCGCTGCCGCGCTCGAACGTGCGCTGCCGCAGCCGGTCGGGGCCCAGCACCTGCACGAACTCGACGTTGACGCCGTCGGGGAACGCCGCGTGCGACTGCAGCGCGCGGCCGACGGCCGAGACGTCGGCGCGCTCGACGTCGGGCACGAACACGACCGCGTGCGGGTTGCCGGCGTCGCCCGGGACCAGCCGCACCAGCGCGTCACCGACGGCGACGTCGCGCGGCGCCGCGCAGCGCACGTCTCCCATCGCGGCCCGCACGCGGCCACCGTCGAGCAGTTCGACGGCGCGCGGCCCGGCGTCCGTCGCGACGGTGAACGCCCGCGCCCGCACGCGGCCGCGATCGACCGCGAAGCGCGCGAGGCAGCGCAGCCCGTTGCCGCACATCGCGCCGCGCGAGCCGTCGGCGTTCCACATCAGCATGCGCGCGGCGTGCGAAGGGTCGGCCGCGAGCAGGATCAGGCCGTCGGCACCGACGCCGAAGTGCCGGTCCGACCAGCGCCGCGCCAGCTCCGGCGCGCGCTCGACCGGGAACGGCGCGTCGACGGCGTCGACGAACAGGTAGTCGTTGCCGCAGCCCTCCATCTTGGTGAACGACGCCCGCATCGCGGTCACCGCAGCACGTGTCGGTCGAACTTGCTCGGCACGACGACCTCGTCGAAACCCGCCGAACGCAGGCGCTTCGCGTAGGTCTCGGCCGGTTCGTCCTCGCCGTGCACGACGAACACCTGCTTGCAGCGGTCGGCGACCGGCCGGCTGGCGGCGAGCAGCTCGCGCCAGTCCGCGTGCGCCGAGAAGCCGGCCATCGCGCGCACCTTGCAGCGCACGTCGTGCCACTCGCCGAAGATGCGGACCGGGGACTCGCCGTTCAGCAGCCGCCGACCGAGCGTGCCGTTCGCCTGGTAGCCGACCATCAGCACGCAGTCCTGCGGGCGGCCGATCGTCTGCTTCAGGTGGTGCAGGATGCGCCCCGACTCGCACATGCCCGACGCGGAGACGATGACGCCGGTGCGCACGTCGTTGAGGGCTTTGCTCTCCTCGACGTCGCCGACGTAGGTGACGCCTTCGAAGAACAGCGGGTTGTGGCCGGACTTCAGCAGGCGGAACGTCTCGGCGTCGTAGAGCTCCGGGTGCCGGGCCATGATCCGCGTCGCCTCGCGGCTCATCGGCGAATCGACCCAGATCGGCAGCTTCGGCAGCTCGCCGTCGCGCATCAGCTGGCCGAGGAACAGCACGACCGACTGGGTGCGCCCGACCGAGAACGCCGGGATCAGCACCCGCCCGCCGTCGTGCAACTCCTCGGCGATGATGCGCGCGAGCTCGGTCATCATGTCGGCGCGCTGTTCGTGGATGCGGTCGCCGTACGTCGACTCGGTGATCAGCGCGTCGCACGGCGGGATCGGCTCGGGGTCGCGCAGGATCGGCAGGTTCTTGCGGCCGTGGTCGCCGGTGAAGACGATGCGACGCTGCCGGCCGCCGCTGTCGACGTCGAGCACGACGATCGCGGCGCCGAGGATGTGGCCGGCGTCGAGGAACTCGCCGCGCAGCCCGGGCAGAACCTCGAACGGCGCGTGGTACGGCGCGGTGCGCAGCAGGCGCAGCGTCGCCTCGACGTCCGCCTGATCGTAGAGCGGCTCGAAGTCGTGACCGCGCTTCCGCAGGTGGCGCGCGTCCTGCGCCTGGATGTGCGCGGAGTCGAGCAACATCAGCCGCAGCATGTCGGCGGTCGCCTCGGTGCACCAGATCGGCCCGGAGTAGCCGATCTTGACCAGTCTCGGCAGAGCGCCGCTGTGATCGATGTGCGCGTGCGACAGCACGACGGCGTCGAGCGCGCCGGGATCGACGGGCAGGTTGCGGTTCTGTTCGTCCGCCATGCGGCGCGGCCCCTGCACGAGGCCGCAGTCGAGCAGCACCTGCTTCTCGCCGATCGACAGCAGGTGCTTGGACCCGGTGACGTGTCGCGCGGCTCCCAGGAACTGCAGCGCGACCGTCATCGGCTCAGGTCCGCACGGTGACGGTGCGGGTGGTGATCGTCAGCGGCAGCAGCAGCGGGGCCAGCAGCATGTCGAAGAAACCGTACTCGGTCTCGATCTCGTAGCTGGTCAGCCCGCTGGCCATGCGCTGCGCGTTGACGTCGTTCGCCGCGACCAGGCCGAAGAGGACGTAGTACTGCCGCGCGCGCTCGACGCCCGTTCCCGTGGCCCCGAGTCCGACGGAGTGCCGGTCCGCGACGCAGCCGGGCGCCGACAACAGCAGCAACGGGAGGGCGAACCGCGCGAGGGAGTGCACGGCGCAGGTCTTATCCGAAACGGCCCGCCTCGTCTCGTTCGCCGCCGGGGCCGTCGTGCGACTCGGCGGCAGCTGCCTCCGCCGCCGCGCGCTCG
>CALKYL010000330.1 GCA_938003515.1 uncultured bacterium | reverse complement strand
GCCGAGCCTCGCGTCGACGCCCTCTTCGCGCACGTCGAGGTAGCCCTCGGCGTCGACGCGCAGCTCGAGCTCGCTGCCGGGCAGGTGGTCGAGGAAGAAGCGTCCGCGCTCGTCGGTCTTCGTCCGGTGCTCACGGCCGCGGCCGAAGAACGCGTTGCGGCCGCCTCCGCGCGGTCCCTGACGCGCCTCTTCGCCGTCGGCGCGTCGCGTCGCGCGCAGCGCGACGTCGGCGTCGGCGATCGGCTCGCCGCGCGGCGTGCGCACGAAGCCGGTGATCTCGTATCCCGGGCCGAGCCGGATGTCGGCGACGTCGACGGCCTGGTCCTCCTCGACCGCGAACGCGTCCGAACGGCCCTCGGTGTGTCGCGTGGCGACCGCGGCGATCTGGAACTCCCCGGCCGGTACGTGCGCGTAGACGTAGAAACCGCTGGCGTCGGTGCGGGCCGAGGGCAGCACCTCGTCGCGGTTGGCGAGCCAGCGCAGCCGGTTCCGGCCGTCGGGCTCGAGCGTCAGTTCGGCGCCGGGCACGCCGTTGCCGTCGAGGTCGGTCACCCGGCCGCGGATCTGGCCGCCGTTCTGGAGCACGAGGTCGCCGAGGTCGACCTCGGCGCCGATCGTGCCGAGGTCCTCGTCGAAGATGCCGAGCGCGTGGCGCTGGTGGCGCACCTGCAGGATCACGCGCAGGCTGCGGAACGTCTGGCCCTGGAACGCGAACCGCCCCTCGGCGTCCGTCGAGACCGCGTCGGGCACGCGGCGCGGGCGGCCGCCGCGGCGACCGCGCTGGTTGCTGCGGCCGAACTCGAGCCAGACGCTCGCGGCGGCGACCGGCTGTCCGAACTTGTCGACCACCCGGCCGCGCAGGATCGCGTCGACGCGTTCTGCCTCGTCGTCTAGCGAAGGCGCGGCGGACGACTCGACCGCGGCGCGCTCGAAGCCCGGCTCCCCGGTGTCGTCGACGGCCTCCGGCTCCGCCTCCACCGATCCTTCGACCTCGTCGTCGGCGGTCCAGCGCATCACGGGCGCCTCCGGCTCGCCGAGCATCTGGGGCACGATCAGCGCCGCCCCGGCGAGCACCGCGGCGAGCGCGACGAAGAGCAGGATCAGAGTGGGTCGTTGCATGGCTTCGGGCGGTTGGCACCGCACATGGTCCGCTATTACGGCCGGCCCGGCGGTTTGCCGACAGGAGGGCGCTGTAACAGCTTCGCACCGCGGCAGATCGGCGGTGGGCCCCAGAGCCGCCTACATGCCCACCCGGAACGGCGTCGCGGCGGTCGTGCCGACGGCGCCGCCGAGCGCGAAGACGACCGCCTGGGCCGTGACGTCGAGCGCCGGCTGGAAGCCCGGGTTGCCGAGCGGCAGCGTCGCGTGGCCCGCTGGGTCGAACACGACCGTGGCGAGGGCCGGCCCGGCGAAGAGCACCCCGTCGAGCAGGAGCGGCTGCTCGAAGCCGGGCAGCGCCACCGCCGCGATGCCCGCGGGCACGCCGACCGCGAGCGCGACCACGCCGAGGCCGTTCGCGGGGCCGGCGGTGGCGACGAGGCCGAACGGGCCGGTCGGCACCGGCGCCGGCGCGTTCACGGCCAGCGAAGCACGCGTCGCGCGCACCCTGCGCATCGCGGCGGTCGCGCCGAAGTCGGTCTCGAACACGAACAGCGCGCCGCCGGGTGGCTGGAACGGTTCGAACACCTCGAGCCCGGGCGTCGCCGCGGGCACGAACTGCAGCGCCACCGGCGAGACGCCGGCGGTCGCGTAGTCGAGCAGCGGCGCGCCGCCGGCGAGCGCAGCGGCGGACACGTCGTGCAGTTCGCCGACCGCGCCGTTGACGTAGTCGACGAAGAACAGGTCGTCGTCGTCGTCGAACGCGAGGTCGCCGGCCGCGTCGAGCCCGGACACGACGATCTGCGCGTCGGCCGGGCCGAGCACCGTCTGCTGCTGCGCGGCGAGGTCGATCTGGGCCCGCGTCAGCCGCAGCACGTCCGTCGCGCCGGGCGGCGTCGGGAACGCGAGGCTGGCCGTCGCATAGTAGACGTCGCCGTTCGCGCTCGTCGCGAGCGGCCCCGACGCGCCGGGGAACCGCGCGACGGTGCGCGTCTGGCCGGTCGTCAGGTCGACGAGCACGACGTCGTTGTCCGGCGTCGCGAAGCCGCCGGTCTTCGCCGAGACGAGCGCGAGGTTCGGCGCGTAGAGCACCGCGTCGTAGTTCAGCGGCAGCTGCGCGAGCGGTTGCGCAGGCGGGGCCGGGTCGAGGGGCACCAGCCACAGCGCGCCGTTGCTGCTCTCGCCGAACAGCACGCGGTCCGGGCCGGCCTGGATCGCGAACGAGCCGAACGCGAAGGACGGCAGCTGCAGCAGCACCTGCGGCGCCAGCCCGGGCGCGTGCAGCAGCAGGCGCGTGCCGTCGAACGCGACGAGGCCCGACGGGGTCTGCAGCGCGGTGCCGGTGCCGGCCGGCAACGCCCGGAGGTCGGCGACGTAGCCCTCGGGCAGCTGCTGGCACGGCAGCAGGCTCGCCAGCAGGCACGCGAGGGACGGGAGGCAGGAGCGCGGAAGGGTCGTCATGGCTTCGATCACGGTCACGGGAGCAGGAAGAGGGAGAGCGGAGGGGAGGTGCCGAGGGCGCCGTCGAGGCCGAGCACCAGCGCCTGACACCGGACCGCGCCGCCCACGCCGGCCGGGTGCGACCAGACGTGGTTCGCCGCGCCCTGTGCGTCGAGCGCGCCGTGGCCGAGGAGCGCGACGGCGCCGAGCGGCGCGGCCAGCCAGACGGGCTGGCCGCCGAGGGTGGCGACGACCTGCTCGGGCAGCCCGACGGCCGTCGTCGCGAGCCACAGCACCAGGCCGTTCGAAGGGCCGGACGCGACCGCGAGCGTGGTCGGCCCCGGCGGCACGAACGGGGCGGGGTTCGCGTCGAGCGTCGGCCGCTGCGGGGCGGCGCGCACTAGCTCGAACCAGGGCGCGACGTGGGACGGCGCGATCTGCCGCGCCGGCGAGTGTGCGGGCGGCTGGAACCCGCCGAACACGCCCGTCCCGCCGAGGAACTGCATCCCGGTCGCGAAGCGCGCCGGTCCGAGATCGAGCCAGGGGCCCGCCGGCGCGAGCGACCACGGCGCGGTCGCGGTGACGACGCCGGTCGTCGGATCCGAGCTGAACACGCGGCCGCGGTCGTCTTCGACCAGGTCGTACAGACCGTCGTAGCCGGCCGCCGTCTCGGCGGCCAACGCGGGCGACAGCGTCGTGCCCGCCGCGACGGCGCCCTGCCACACGGCGGCGGCAAAGCGCAGCAGGCGCGCGCTGCCCGGCGGCGGCGGCACGATCGGACCGAGCTCGGCGGCGACCAGGTCGCCGTCCGCGCGCACCAGGAGCGGCGCCGACGGGCCGACGAGCGGCAGCAGCTCGCGCGCCGGTCCTCCGAGCGGGCCGTGCCAGA
>CALKYL010000329.1 GCA_938003515.1 uncultured bacterium | reverse complement strand
GCCGAGAAGCTCTTCGGCCCGCCCGACGTCGTCGTCAGCAACGCCGGCACCGCCCCGTCGGCGAAGGTCGAACACACCTCGGACGCGACGCTGCGCGAGGTCCTCGACCTGCACGTCGCGGCGCCGCTCGCCTTCGCGAGCGCCGTGGCGCCGGCGATGAAGGCGCGCGGCCACGGCTGCCTCCTGCACGTCGCGTCGTCCGCCGGCCGGCGCGGCTTCCCGTTCACCGCCGCGTACACGGCCGCCAAGCACGGCATGGTCGGCCTCGCGCGCGCGCTCGCCGCCGAGCTCGAACCGCGCGGCGTGCGCGTCTACGCCGTCTGCCCCGGCTTCGTCGACACCGCGATCACGCGCACGGCGGCCGCCGCGGTGGCCGCGCGCGGCCGGACCGGCGCCGACGAGGCCATGCGGCGCATGGGCGAACAGAACCGCATCGGCCGCATGCACACCGCCGACGAGGTCGCCGTCGCCGTGGCGGCGCTGCTGCGAGACCGCCCGGCGGGCTGCGTCTACGATCTCGACCGCGAGCCGCCGGCGTTCGTCGACTGACGCCGCCCTCCTCCGGACCCAGCCATGAGCCAACCAGACTTCCGCTTCGAACGCGACGACGACGGTATCGCGCTCCTGACCTTCGACCGGCCCGAGACGCTGAACTCGCTGACGTTCGCGATCTACGGCCAGCTCGAACGACTGTTCCGCGACCTGCGCACCGACGATTCGGTGAAGGTCGTCGTGCTGACCGGCGAGGGCCGCGGCTTCTGCAGCGGCGGCAGCGTCGAGGAGATCATCGGCCCGCTGCTCGAGTCCGACCTCGACGGCACGCTCGAGTTCACGCGCATGACCGGCGCCGTCGTGCGCAACATGCTGCGTCTCGACAAGCCGATCGTCGCCGCGATCAACGGCGTCGCGGCCGGC
This sequence comes from uncultured bacterium, assembly GCA_938003515.1. The sequence continues at coordinate 4,744 of CALKYL010000329.1, read as the reverse complement.
GCCGGCGCGGTGCTCGCCCTCGCCAGCGACCTGCGCGTCATGTCCGAGGCCGCGAAGTTCGCCTTCCTGTTCACCAAGGTCGGGCTGACCGGCGCCGACATGGGCGCGGCGTGGCTCCTGCCCAAGGTGATCGGCACCGGCCGCGCGATGGAGCTGTTGCTGCTCGGCTACAAGGTGCCGGCCGAGGACTGCCCGCGCTTCGGCCTCGCCAACCGCGTCGTCGCCCCCGACCTCGTGCTCGACGAGGCGATGGCGCTCGCCCGGCGCCTCGCCGACGGCCCCGGGCTCGCGCTGGGCATGACCAAGAAGATGGTCTGGCACGAGTGGCCGATGGACCTCGACGCGGCGATCGAGCAGGAGGCCCAGGCGCAGGCGCTGCTGCTGCGCGCGCACGACCACCGCGAGTTCTACAACGCGTGGATGGAGCAGCGTCCGCCGAGGTTCCTGGGCCGATGAACGCCGAGCTCTGGCTGCCCGACGCGGACCTCGGCGACGCCGACCGCGAGTTCGCGCGGCAGATGCGCGGCTTCGCCGAACGGAAGCTCGCGCCCCACGCGCGCGCCATCGACGAGGCGCGCACGTTCCGCCGCGAGATGGTGCAGGATCTCGCCGCGGCCGGCGTGCTCGGCGGCCCGGTCGCGACCGCCCACGGCGGCCAGGGCTGGTCGCCGCTGCAGCTCGCGCTGGCCCACGAGGAGCTCGGCGCCGCCTGCGGCAACGCGCGCGGCTTCTGTGCCGTGCAGACCGGCCTCGTCACGCAGTGCCTCGCGCGCTTCGGCACCGACGCGCAGCGCGCCAACTGGCTGCCGGCGCTGATCGACGGCACGTCGATCGGCTGCTTCGCCTTGACCGAACCCGACGCCGGCAGCGACGTCGCCTCGCTGACGACGCGCGCCGAGCCGCGGACCGGCGGCGGTTACACGATCTCCGGCCAAAAGCACTGGATCACCAACGGCGGCGTCGCCGACGTGGTGATCGTGTTCGCGACGGTCGACCCCGCGCTGGGCCGCAAGGGCATCACCGCGTTCGTCGCCGACACCCACCGACCGGGCCTCCGCCGCGCGCCGATGCCCGGCGTCGAGCTCGGCCACCGCGGCAGCGACCACGCGGTGCTGACGTTCGAGGGCTTCGAGGTCGCGGCCGACGAGGTCGTCGGCGAGGTCGGCAGGGGCTTCGGCGTCGCGATGGGCGGCCTCGCGGCGGGGCGTCTGTCGGTCGCCGCCGGCGCCGTCGGCATCCACCGCGCCGCGCTGGCGGCGACGGTCTCGTTCACGACCGGCCGCAAGCAGTTCGGCCAGCCGCTGGCGCAGTTCCAGATGGTGCAGGAGCGCCTCGCCGACATGCTGACGACGCTGCACGCGAGCCGCGCGCTCGTGCACCGCTGCGCGCGCCGTCGCGCCGCCGGCGTCGAGACGCACGCCGACCTCGCGATGGCGAAGCTGTATGCGACCGAGGCGGCGGCGAAGGCGACGGACGAGGCGGTGATGCTGCACGGCGCGCGCGGCTACAGCTCCGAGCATCCGGTCGAGCGGCTGTGGCGCGACGTGCAGGCGCTGCGCATCTACGAGGGCACGTCGATGATCCAGAAGACGATCCTCGGGCGGATGTTGGCGGAGGACGTCCGCGGCTGAACGGCGCCCCACCGGTTGCGCGACCTCGCCGACGCCTGCCGGCTGAGCCGCCCGCGCGACCTACCGGTTCTCCGGCCGCGTGTTCGAGAAGGCGATCACGACCTTCGCCTGGTCCTCCCAGGTCCCCCACGCGCCCGGACGCTCGCGCAGCAGACGCCACTCGTGCGAGACCATGCCGTGACGCACCTGCGGGTTGTTGCCGACGACGGGGCCGAGCGTCTTCAGCCGCTCGATGCACAGGTCGATAGAGGTCAGCACGTGGCCGCGCGCGTCGCGGCCGATCGGCAGGTCCGGCGCCTCGATGACGATGCGGATGTCGGACGTGAACGTCAGCGACACGTCGATCGTCTTGTCGAACCAGCTCTGCACCTCGCGCTTGATCGGGAACGTCTTGCCCGGCGCGAAGAAGTCGGACAGCGGCGCGGACAACGACACGGAGTCGTCCGTCAGCACGATCTCGAGCGACCGGCCCGCGACCTCCTCGTAGTCCGGTAGCACGTCCTTCAGGAACTCGCGCATCTCGCCGTCCTGCGCGGTGACGAGCGGCGCCGGGACCTGGATGTCTCCGGCGCCCGTCTGCTTGTCGAAGATGCCCACGTCCTGCGTCTTGCCCGAACCCGAGATGTTGAAGGCGAACTGGATCGACTTCTTGAGCTGGCGCAGCTTCTCGAGGTCCTGCACGCCCATCGCGTAGAGCACGACGAACAGCGCGAACAGGAGCGTCATCATGTCCGCGAACGAGATGACCCACCGTTCGTGGTTGACGTGCTCCTCGTGCTTGTGCTTCTTCGCCATCGGCGCGCCCGCGTCAGTGCTTGTCGCCGCCGCCGTGGCCGCCGGCGTAGACCTTGAGCTTGCTGCGCAGGGCGCCCGGCGCGATGCCCGACTGGATGCCGACGACGCCCTCGAGGATCATGCTCTTCAGCAGCTGGTCGTGCTCGATGTGCCGCTTGAGCTTGAACGACATCGGCAGGCAGACGACGTTGGCGAAGCCGACGCCGTAGACGGTCGCGACGAACGCGACGGCGATGCCGGGGCCGATCATCGAAGGCTGGTCGAGCACGCTCATCACGTGCATCAGACCGAGCACCGCGCCGAGCACGCCGACGGTCGGCGCGAGCGCGCCCCAGGTCTCCCAGAACTTCATGCCCGCCTTCTGGTCCTCCTCGGCGATGTGCATGTCGACCTCGACGGTCTCGCGGATCGCCTCGGCCGAGCTGCCGTCGATGGCGAGCGTCAGGCACTTGACCAGGAACGGGTCGCCCTGGCCGCTGGTCGCGTAGGTCTCGAGCGCGAGCAGCCCCTCCCGGCGCGCGAGGTTGGCCAGCTCGAGGATCTTCTCCATCAGGCCGTGGAAGTCGTGCTTGCCCGGCAGGAACACCTGCTTGAGCGAGCGCAGCGCGTGGCCGGCGTCCGCCGGCAGCGTCGCGACCATCGTCGCCCCGAACGAGCCGACGATGACGATCATGAACGCGGTCACCTGCAGCAGTTCGCTCGGGTGCCCGCCCTCGAGGATCATGCCGCCGATGATCCCGACGAAGGCGAGGACGAGGCCGAGTGGGCTGAAGATGTCCATGGAGTCGCCGCGTTCCCGAGCTGCAGACCGAAGGTGCCAACTCGATGATGGGCGAAACCCGGGCGCGCTTGAGCGCGTGCTGCATCCCGCAACGGGAATGGCGGGTGTCGGGAATGCCGACACCCGGAGCGCGGCCCGCGGCTACCTCGCCGCCGACCGCGCGGCCGCGACCAGCGCGCGCACGCCGACGCGCAGCGCCTCCCGGTAGTCGGGGTAGTAGCGGTTCGAGTGCAGCACCGGCAGCGCGTCCTCGGCGCGCAGCGCCGCCAGCCGTTCGGGCAGGACCGTGCCGAGCCGGAACATGCACAGCGGCACGCCGGCTCCCCGCAGCCGCCCGAAGTCCTCGGCGACCATCGCCGGAGCGACGTCGACGACGTTCTCGGCGCCGAGCGCCGCGCCGAGGCCGGCGCGCACCCTGGCCGTGAGCGCGTCGTGGTTCCACAGGGCCGGCGTGCCCTCGCTGAACGCGACCTTCGGCTCCTTCGCGCCGCACGACGCGGCGACCGCGCGGGCCTTGCGCTCGATCGCCGCGAGCATCTGCGCGCGCACCGCGTCGGTGTAGCTGCGGATGGTGAGCTGCAGGTGGCACTCGTCGGGCACGATGTTGTGTTTCTGGCCGCCGTGGATCGAACCGACGGTGATCACGCACGCCTCGACCGGGTCGATCTCGCGTGACACGATCGTCTGCAGGTCGATGACGAGGCGCGCGGCCTGCACGATCGGATCGATCGTCAGGTGGGGCGCGGCGCCGTGGCCGCCGCGGCCGTAGACGGTGATGTCGCAGCTGTCGACGTTCGCCATCGCCGGCCCGCTGCGCACGCCGACCGTGCCGACCGGAAGGTCGTGCGCGGTGTGCAGCGCGATCGCCCACTCCGCGCGCGGGAAACGCGTGAGCAGCCCGTCCTGCAGCATCGCGCGCATGCCGCCCGAGCGCTCCTCGGCCGGCTGCAGCTGGAACACGAGCGTGCCCGCGAACGCGTCCGGGTGGGCAGCGAAGTAGCCGGCGGCGCCGACGAGGCAGGCCATGTGCAGGTCGTGGCCGCACGCGTGCATCACGCCGATCGCGCGGCCGTCGGCGCTCGCGGCGCGCACCTCCGACGCGTACGGCAGCCCGGTCTCCTCGGCGATCGGCAGCGCGTCCATGTCCGCGCGCAAGAGCCCGACCGGGCCGTCGCCGCGGCGCAGCACGGCGACGACGCCGGTGCCGCCGACCTGCTCGGTGACGTCGAGGCCGAGCGCGCGCAGCTCGTCCGCGAGGCGGCCGGCCGTCTCGACCTCGCGGAACGAGAGCTCGGGGTGCTGGTGCAGGTGGCGGTAGAGGGCCTCGAGCCCGGACGCGTGCCGGTCGAGCCACGCGCCGACCGGGTCGGCCGGCTGCTGGGCCACGGCAGCCGGCGAGCAGGGGGCGACGGCGAGCGCGAAGAGGATCGTGCGCATCGCCACAGTCTGCCACGGCGGCGGCGCGGCGCGAGCGACCGGCCGTCGCCAACGGCGCGTTCGCCGACCCGCTGCAGAACGTCGCGTCGCCGGTCGATCC
>CALKYL010000328.1 GCA_938003515.1 uncultured bacterium | reverse complement strand
GCCGTGCCCGATCGCTTCGGCACGACCAGCGGCCGGCCATGGATGGTCGACCTCGGCGCCGTGCCGCCGTGGGTCATCGCGGCATCCGTGGTGCCGGCGGTGATGGCGGCGATCCTGCTGTTCCTCGACCAGAACATCACCGCGCGACTCGTCGACGCGCCCGAACACCGGCTCCGCAAGGGCCGGGCGTTCCACCTCGACCTGTTCGTGCTCGGCGTCATCGTCGCCGGCTGCTCGGTCGTGGGGTTGCCGTGGATCGTCGCCGCGACGGTGCACTCGCTGAACCACGTCAAGAGCCTCGCCGAGACGGAGATCGAGAACGGGCACGAAGTGATCGTCGGTGTGCGCGAGAACCGCGTCTCGGCGCTCGTGATCCACCTCGGGATCGCGGCGTCGATCTTCCTGCTGCCGCTCGTCCAGGCGATCCCGATGGCGGTGCTGTTCGGCCTGTTCCTCTACATGGGCGTCGCGATCCTCCAGGGCAATCAGTTCTTCGCCCGCGTCACGTTGTTCGTGACCGATCCGAACCTCTATCCGGACTCGCACTATGTGCGACGCGTCCGGCACGCCAAGATCCACGCGTTCACCGCGGTGCAGGTCACAGCGCTGGCGGCGCTGTGGATCTTGAAGTCGAGTGCGCTCGGACTGCTGTTCCCGATCCTGATCGCGTTGCTCGTGCCGTTGCGGCTGTTCCTCGGCCGCTACTACACGGCGGAGGAGCTCGCGGCGCTCGACCCCGAGGAGACCTCCGAGCAAGGTTACGAAGGCGTCGTCAAGCTGAGTCGGACGGACGGCGACCGCCGCGCCGCCAAGAACGACGGCGCGCGCCTGCCGGCCCGGTAGGTCGTCGGGCGCGCCGGTCTGACGGACAGGGCGCAGAGCCGTGCACGCGCCGCCGCCGAGCGCTCCTCAGTCCCGGACGGTCGGCAGCGTCAGCCGCTGCGTCGCGACGAAGTCGAAGCTGCCGCCGCCGACGGTGTGGAAGTCCTGCATGTAGTAGGTGTCCGCCGGCAGGAACTCGGGCAGAGCCAGCGGCAGCAGCAGGTTGCTGCCGACCCCGAGGCCGAGCACGCCGAGGTAGTCCGGACCGTTCGGAGGGATCAGCAGGAAGCAGCCGGGCACGAACAGGCCGAGGCCGTCGAGCGACACCGGCGGCGACGGTGCCGTCGCGACCGCGACGAGGTGGATCGAGTCGAAGGCCGCGCCGAACACGCTGACCGCGCCGAGTTCGCTGCCGACGTGCTGATCGCCGACCCACGAGATCGAGGCCGGGCTGCAGGCCGTGCCGGCGGTCGACCAGGGCTGTACGGGGCTGTACTGGAAGCGGTGGATCAGCGAGCCGTTGGCGATGCCGGCACCCGTGCTCCACGAGTCGATCAAGTGAAACTCGCGCGTCGACGGATCGAAGCACCCGTCGCCCGGGAACACGAAGTTGCCGAGCATGCCGGACGGCGACCAGATCTCGTGCTCGCCGATCTCGTGCCCGCGGTAGCCGAGCGTGGAGAAGCGCAGCAGCTCGTTGGTGTTGTCGCACCACTGCAGCCCCCAGTGCGACGCGCTCTCGCTGTCGAACGTGACGCCGCCGACGAAGTAGGTCATCGCGGCCTGGCTGCGCAGCACCTCCGCCCCGTGGGGCTCGGCGCCGACGTGGCTGGTGAAGTCCCAGTCGAGGCGGGCCGCGCGGATCTCGTGGCCGAGCAGCCCGGCCGCCGGCGTCCCCGCCGGGTAGGTCGCGAAGGCGACCAGGTAGCGCCCCCCGCCGCCGTCGATCGACGGCGTGATCCGGTTCTGGCCCGACGCCGCGTCGATGCGGCGCGAGCCCTGCACCTGACCCAGCGCGTCCACCTGCCGCACGTAGACGTGCCAGAGGCTCGGGCCCAGCAGGGCGCCCTTCTGCTGGTAGGTGACGAGCCACTCGTTCTCGGGGCCGCCGTCGGCGTGGCGCGCGACGCCGGGCCGCTCGCAATCGATCGTCCCGCCGGTCGCGATCGGGAACACGGGACCGACCGTGTCGGTGGCGAGGTCGACCACGGCGCCCTGGATCGTCGACCAGATCATCTCCTGCTGCCAGACCACCAGCACGCCAGCACCCGCCGAGTCGCTCTGCGATCCACCGACGGCGGGATAGCACGAGTTTCCGGTCGTCGTCACGTCCCCGACCGTCGTGTTGAAGTTCGTGTCGTTGCGGTGGTGGCGGTGGTAGCGGATGACGCGCGTCAGGTTGCCGATCGTCGGCATCGCGCGGTCGAACACGGCGACGGCGTGGTCGGCGTCGGCGTTGTAGGCGCAGCTGCCGTTCTGGGTCGTCCAGCTGGCCGTGATGTCGCTGTAGATCGTGAAGTTGACGGCGGTGATCCCGGCCGGCCGGCGCCGGAAGAAGAGGTCGCGGTCGGCGCCGGAGGCGTAGGCGGTCTGGGTGAACCAGACGCGGTACAGCGGCGACTCCGTCTCGACCACGAGGTCCGAGTCGGACACGATCGTGCTCGAGCCGGAAACGGCGTTGTAGATCAGCGGATCGACCACGACCGGCAGCGCCGCCGTCGCCAGCCAGTCGCCGTCGAGCCGCAGCGTGATCTCGTCTTGCTCGCAGGTGGTCGACATCGCGCGCCGGGCGCCGTTCGCGTCGATGGCGACCGCCGCGCCGTAGCCGACGATGCGGCGCCCCTCACCGTCGAAGAAGGCGAGCGGCGCATGCCCGGCGCCGCGGGACGCGCAGTGCAGGGCGGACGCCACGCGACCGCGTACGACGAGGTCGCCAGCGCCGGGTCGATCGTGGACGACGAACGTCTGTTCGAGCCCTTCGGGCAGCAGGTCGTACGCCTCGATGACGCCACCGAGGTCGAACTCGGCGTGGCTGCCCTCGAAGGCCAGGCCGGGTTCCTTCGTGACCAGCTCGTGCTCGCCGACGCGCACCGACGTCGTGCGCCAGCTCCACGGCTGGTTGTGCGGATACTCCCGGCCGAGGTAGGGCACGAAGGTCATGCCGTCGTGGAACGAGGCCTTGTAGCCCTCGCCCGCGCCCCAGATGCCGTACGAGACGCCGAGGTCGTCGGCGGCGGTGTGGATCGGCACGACTCCCCAGGTCTGCGCGGCGACGGCCTGCTGGGCGCGGCCGGCCGTCAGGAGGACGAGCAGGGACAGGGCGATGGAAACGGCCGGCCCGACGGGAAGGGGTGTGCGTGTCGACATACGGGACCTCCCCGGAACTGCGACAGGACGACGGTGACCGGACACACGGCGGCCGATTCCTCCGGGCCTGGGCGACGGCCTTCCACCTCGAGGCCGGCGACGGCAGCGGGCCGAGCGCTCACCCGCGCCGCACGCACTGCTCCGGCGCGAGCCCGCGCGCGTGCACGCGCACCGGCTCGGCACCGGCGGCCATCACCGTGACCATGCGCGTCGGCGTCAGAGCACCCGACGTGAGCAGCTGCTCGTCGCGGGCGTGGACCGCGGCGATGAACTCGCGGTCCCAGGCGGCGTCGGGCGAGAAGTTCGGGCCCAGCGCGGTGCCGACGAACACGTCGACGACGTTGGCGAAGCCGGCGAACCAAGGCGCCGAGAAGCGCTTCAGCAGCTCGGGAAGGACGTGCTGCGCGCGCACGCCGTCGTCGCCGACGCGCGAGCTGTCCCAGTCGACGAACTCCGGCTGGCTGCGCCGCAGGTGGTGGTTCCAGCGGTGGCTCGGCGGCAGCTGCGACCAGACGCGTTGCACCTCGGCGAGCGCCTCGGGCCAGCGCAGATGGCCGTTGCGACCGATGCGGGCGCTGACGACGAACCACGCGTCGTCGGCCAGCGCTCGCTGCACTTCGTCGAGCAGGCGCTCGAGCCGCACGACCCGGTCCAGCGAGCCGTCGGCCATCACGCCGTCGTAGCGGCGCCGAATGCGCAGCGTGTTCGGGTCGGCGTCGACGCCGACGACGTGCCGGTCGAGACCCTGCGCCAGCGCCGCGGCGCGGCCGCGCGAGCGAAGCAGCGGGTCCGGCTCGACGCAGTCGAACGTGAACTCCTCCAGACCGGCGCCGACGAACGCCTTCGCCAACCGTAGCTCGAGCCGGCAGTCTCCGGCGCCGAGGCTCAGGAAGCGCGGCGCCGGGTTGCCGGTGCGGGACGCGCTGTCGCGCAGGAAGTGGCCGAACAGGGTCGCGACGTCCGCGACGCCGAGTTCGTGCAGCAGCGGCTCGACGTGGGTCCGCTGCCAGTGCCGGAAGATGCGCGGCTCGTCGTGCGCGACGAGCTGCCGTCCCGGCCCACCAGACCCCCGCCGATCCGGAGCGAGGCGATCCGCCAGCCAGCGCATCACGCCCATGTGGGTTCTTCGATGGCGGTCATGGACGGACCCTACGTCGGAAGCCGCCGCCAACGGTCCTTGGAACCGGCGTGCGCGGGTGGCCGGGGTCGTCGCGCTCCCGGCGAACGGCCGCATCCGCCGCTGCGACGCGTGACGCAGCAGCGACCTCCGGCCGCCGTGCCGGGCTGCCGCAGAGATCCCGTATTGGCACCGGCCCGGGGCCGGTGACCCGCGGGCCGAGATCGACTAGCGTACTGGTCCGACCGCGGCTCGGCCCACCACGACCGCTCCACCCCGAAGAGGTCCCATGCGCACGTGCCCAGCGGTCCGCGCGACCGTCATTCTGCTGGCCCTGCACTTCGCCGCCTCCGCTCGCGCGCAGTGCGAGCCCGGCTGGCTGCCGGGACACGGTCTGCGCGGCGCCGACGACCGGGTCCATGCCGTGCACCGGTGGGATCCGGACGGGGCGGGCCCTGCGCCGATGCGGCTCGTCTTCGGCGGCGACTTCCACCGGATCGGCGCGGTCCAGGCCGCGCACGTCGCGACCTGGGACCCCGCCACCGGCGCGTGGGGTCGGCTCGGCAGCGGCACGAACGGCGACGTGCACGCGTTCGCGACCGCCGCCAACGGCGACCTGCTCGTCGCGGGCAGCTTCCCCAGCGCCGGCGGCGTGTTGGTGCGCAGCGTCGGCCGATGGGACGGCGCGAACTGGTCGCCGCTCGGCGCCGGCATCAACGGCCGCGTCAACGACCTCGCGGTGCTCCCGAACGGCGACGTCGTCGCCGTCGGCGCGTTCACGTCGTCGGGCGCGGCGCCGGTCGCGCGGGTCGCGCGCTGGAACGGCTTCGCGTGGTCGCCGCTCGCCGCCGGCGCGCCGAGCGAGCTGCGCACGGTGGCCGCGCTGCCGTCGGGCGACATCGTCGTCGGCGGCGAGTTCACGTCGATCGGCGGCGTCGCCGCCAACCGCATCGCGCGCTGGGACGGCGCGGCCTGGCACCCGCTCGGCTCGGGCGTCAGCGGTACGATCCACGCGAGCTCGACCATCGCGGTCGCCGACCTCGCCTTGTTGCCCAACGGCGATCTGGTCGCCGCAGGCAACTTCACCAACGCCGGCGGCGTCGCCGCGTCCGGCGTCGCCGCCTGGAACGGCGTCGGCTGGTACTCGTTCGCCGGCGGCCTGACGTCGTTCGTCGGCTGCGTGCACGTCGAAGCGAGCGGAGACCTGCTCGCGACCGCGCCGGCCGCGTACGGCGCGCCTGCCATCTCGCGCTGGAACGGCGCGTCGTGGTCGCCCGCGACCCAGGCGCTGGTCGGCGGCGGACGCGTGACGACGCTGCCGGGCGGCGACGTCGTGGCCGCCGGCGAGTTCACCGTCACGGGCCCCGGCGGCGACACGCTGCGCCACGTGGCGCGCTGGACCGGGACCGCCTGGACGGAGCTCGCGTCGGCCGCCGCGCCGTGGTTCGCGGCGGCGCTCGAGCCCGGCGTGCGCGGCCTCGCCGCAGAGCCGGACGGAACGCTCTACGGCGTCGGGCCGTTCCAGGTCGTCGACGGCGTACCGCTGGGCGGCGTCGCACGCTTCGACGGATCGGCCTGGGCCGCGGTCGGCAGCGGCGTCGGCATCGGCAGCGGACCGCTGCCCTATCCCTACCCGCTCGCGGCGCTCGCGACCCGCGACGGCGACCTCGTCGTCGGCGGCTACATCACCAGCATCGACGGCGCCCCGGCCGGCCACGTCGTGCGGTGGGACGGCGCGTCGTGGTCCGTGCTCGGCGGCGGCGTCGGCGACACCGTGCAGGCGCTCACCGAGCTCGCGAACGGGGACCTCGTCGTCGGCGGCGCGTTCACGACGGCGGGCGGTGCGACCGCCCGCCGCGTCGCCCGCTGGCACGGCGCGGCCTGGCACGCCCTCGGGGCCGGGCTCGACGCGCCGCCGGGCTCGCTGCTGGCGCTGCCCGACGGCGATCTGCTCGCCGCGGGGGCGTTTCCGACCGGCAGCTCGGTCGTGCGCTGGGACGGCGCGACGTGGAGCCCGCTCGGCGCGGGTCCCGGCCGGCCCGTGACGGAGCTGCGGCTCCTGCCCGACGGCAGCGTGGTCGCCGTCGTCGCGCCGCCGCCGCCGACCAACGGCTGGACCGTGCAGCGCTGGGACGGCGCGCACTGGATCCAGCTCGGCGCGCCATTCGACGTCACGAGCGTGTCGGGCCTGGTCGTGCTGCCCGACGGCGACCTCTTGGTGTCCGGCTGGAACTACGGCGGCTTCGCGATGCGCTGGGACGGCGCTGCGTGGACCGGCGTGCCGAGCACCGACGAGGAGTTCCGGTGCCACGCGTGGCTGCCGGACGGCGACCTCGTCGTCGGCGGCTGGTTCGACGCCGCCGGGCCGTGGCTGTCGCCGACGGTGGCGCGCCTTCGCTCGGGCTGTCCCGCGACCGCCGCGGTCGCGGCTCCGGGATGCGCCGGGTCCGGCGGCGCCAACTCGCTGCGCGCGACGGCGCTGCCGTGGGTCGGGGCGACGTTCCGCGCGGCTGGCACCGGGCTGCCGACGCTCGCGCTGGTCTCGCAGGTCTATGGCTTCGCGCCGCTGCAGCTGCCGCTGGCGACGTTCTTCCCGCAGGCGCTGCCGGGCTGCGATCTGCTGGTGACGCCCGACCACGTGCAGTTCTCGCTGACGACGGACGGCTCGGCCCCGACCGCGCTCGAGATCCCGGCGAACGCGGCGCTGGTCGGCGTGTCGTTCCGCCACCAGCTCAACCTGATCGAACTCGACGCGGCGCTGCAGTTCGTCGCGATCACCGCGTCGGACGTGCTCGCGATGACGGTCGGCGCGTTCTGACCTGCCCGGATCTGGCTGCGGCTCCCTGCGTCCCCCCTTCGGCGAGATCCACGTGTCCGCCTTGGTCGACCGGGAGGTGGCGGAGCGTTCGCGCGCGCGAGCCGGGCTGGTCGCGTATGGCGATGCGAAGCCGCGAACGCTTCGATCGGCTGGCCCGCGTCGTGACGGACCTCGGTGATCGGCCGGCACATCGGTGCCCGGCGCGAGCCGATCCCAGCCGGCGACGGCCGTCGCCAGGCGGGCGGGGACCTTCCCGCCGCGCCGTCGTATCAGCGGCGCCGTTCCGACGCCTGCCGAACGATCGGCGCGCGCGAGGTGCTTCTCGTATGACGACTGATGCCGTTTCGCGGCCGCGCTGGCCGCTGTCGTTCGCCGCCCCCGTCCTCGCAGCGGTCGCCGCGGCCGCCGGAATCCCGGCGCAGCAGGCGCGCGGGGAGCGAGCCGGAGCCGGCCCGCAGCAGGCCCCGTCGTCAGAGGCCCCGTCCTCAGAGACGCAGGATCCGGCTCTCGAGCTGGCTCGCATCGACCGGCAGTTCGCCGCCGACCTGGCGGAATGGGCCGCGCAGCAACGCGCTCGGCTGCTCGCCGGGGACGACGGCTCTTCGCGGCCGCTGCCGCTCATGCCCAGCAAGCGCTCGCTCGACCAGTGCCTGCAGGCGGCGGAACGACACGGGCGATCGGCTGCCGCCGCGCCGTACCTGATCTGGGCGCTGCGCCACGCCATCGACGAACGCACGGTCGTGCGAAGCGCGGTGCGTCGCCTCGCCGAGGTGCCCGGAGCGGGCCATTGGCAGGACGCGCTGCTGGCGCTGCCACGGGTCGGGCACCTGCTCGGCGACGACGAACTGCAGCAGGTGATCTCGGCTGCGAACGCCAGCGGCGATGCCGGCGCCCTGGCTTCTGCGCGACTGATCGGCCTGCTGCACGCGTGTCGCAGTGCGGGCGCCGATCTGCCCTTCGAGGCGCTGGGCGAGCTCGCCGACGACGAAGCGCTCGGCGAGGCGGGGCGCGCTCTCGCGCGACGGCTCGCGACGGCGGCCGTCCGGTCGCACGACGCCGACGCGCATGTGACCCTCGACGACTACGAGTCGGCCGTCGTCGCGGCCTGGGCCACCGATCGGCTGCTGCTGGTCAACTTCAGCGGCCGGAACTGCGCCACTTGTCGCGTGATGGAAGACGAGTTCTGGACGGCGGAACCGGTGCGGACCGCGCTGCGCGACGGCTTCGTCGAGGCGAGGCTCTCCATCGACGACCAGCCGTCGCCCGAACGCACCGCGCATCTCCAGAGGCAGGACCGTTGGATGGCGACGCGGGCCGTGCCGGGCTACGTCGCGTTCGCCGCACCGTCCGCGGCTCCGGTGCGGGTGCTGACGCTGCGCGGAGCGCCGCCGACCTGGCAGGCACGCTTCGAGGCGTTCCTGGCGGACGCGCGGGTCGCGGCCGGCAGGTAGAGGACGGAAGCGGCGCGGCACGCGGCGCGTGGCATCGACCCGCTGCCGACCGCGGCTCCCCCGGATCAGGGGCCGAGCACGGCCGTGCCCGCGTTCGACGTGAAGAAGCGCACCCACTGCGTCTGTCCCATGACGCGCCGCTCGCTGACGAGCAGCCACTGCGCATGGAACGTGAAGCCGACAAGCGTCGAGGCCGTGGGCAGCTGGATCGTCAGCGCGAACGGCGGCGGCGTGCTCGTCGGCAGCAGCATCGCGACGTCCGGCGACACGAGCAGGTCACACGCCACGCCGCCGGTCAGCGTCAGCGGCAGCGTCGCCGGGAGCGGCGCGCCACCGGCCTGCGTGTTCGACAGCCCCACCAGCAGCACCGGCTGCGAGATCTGCGTGTTGGAGCCGAAGGACACGCTGCCGATCTGTCCGGTGTAGAGCAGCGGGAACGCCGTGCCGAGCTGCGGCAGCGCGCCGGCCGACAGCGACATCCCGGCCACGCAGGACGAACCGAAGGACGTGAAGCCGGCCTGGGCGGCGGAAGGCATGGAGAGCGAGGCCAGCGCCGACGCGAGCGCGAGCGCTTTCCCCGCCTTGGGAACGAAGCATGGGTTCATCTGGATCTCCGAGGTCGGGCGCCGACGCAACACGGCGGCACGTTCGCAAGGCGTCCCGCCGCGTCCGGCGACGGGGCGCACGCTCCTGTCGTGTGGGCAGCGGATCGCGTCACCGCCCTCCGGTGGCGAGCAGGACCCGGGCCTGCGTCCATGCTGCTGGACCCGCGGCCGGCACCGTCACTACGGCGTCGGCGCCGCCGTTCGGGTCGGTGCGCACTTCGTAGACCCCGGGCGGCACGTGCTGGAGACGCAGCACGCCGCCGCCGTCGGTGCGCGCATGGACGAGCTTCGCGAGGCCGCCTCGGCCGACGAGCCAGATCGCCGTGCGCGCCAGCGGCCGGTCTCTGCACAGCAGTTCGAGTTCGATGTTCGTCGTCGGGACCTCGAGCTGCCGGACCTCGAGCTGTCCGGGCCGCACGTCGATCCAGTCGCCGAGGCAGAGACTCGTCGACTGCGTCGCCTCGCCGAGCTGCAGCCAGAGTCGGTAACGTCCCGCCGGCAGCCGCTCGAACCCGAATCGCCCGCCGCTCTGCAGCTGCCCGGCGGCCGCGTGGCGCCCGACGCCCATGCCCGTGACCGAGCCCTCTTCGGCGGCCTCGAGCACGATGCGCCCGGAGACCCGGGTTGCTCCGCCGAACAGCAGACTGCCTTCGAGCACACCGGGCCGCATCCACGACCCGTCGAGCACGACCTCGGTCGTCTCGCCGTCGCGCAGCTCGACGACCGTCGGAAAGGCGAGGCGATTCCAATTCGGGCGCCCTTCGGCAAGCTCGAACGCTTCGAGCACGATGCGCCACCGTCCCGACGGCAGGTCGTGGAAGTCGAAGCTGCCGTCGGCGGCCACTCGCATCGTGGCGGCGGCGCCGGCGATGAGGTCGTCGGTCTCGGCCAGGCTCTCGATCTGGTCGTTCGGCAGGCTGTAGCCGGGCCGATCGACGCTCACGAGCGCGAGGCGGCCGTAGTCGAGCACGGCTTCGGCGCCTCGAACCCGTCCGCGCAGACCGGCCCCGGGACGCACCGTCACCTCGACTGTGCTCGGCGAGGCGACGACCGACTCGAGCAGGAACGGCGCGTGGCCGGGCCCGAGCACCCGGATGCCGTAGTCGAGGCCGGTGGCCGCCCGCAGCCGGACCTCCCCGCGCGCGTCGGTGCTGCGCGCGTCGATCAGCGTCGGGCCGTGGCTGTAGCCGTCCTGGTTGTCCGCCGGCTCGGCGCGGCGCCATACGTTCAGCCAGGAGACGCTCGCGGCCGCATCGCCCCACCGCGTCACCCACGCCGGCGTGCGCAGCAGCTCGACGCGCGTCGAGACCACGGGCTCGCCGGCCTCGGTTCGCACGCGAACGTGCAGCGGGGCCGCACGGTGCACCGGCAGCACCAGGATCGCACGGCTGCCGAGAGAGTGGTCGAAGCGCGTCGTCTCGCTCGGCAGGTAGTCGGCTCCCGCGGGGAACGCCGTCACGAAGTTGGTTCCGGCGCGCACGCCACGCAAGAGGGCACGTCGGTCGTCGACCTCGCTGTCGGCGACGAGCACCGCACCGCCGAACGCGTGCGCACAGCGCACCTCGAAGTCGGGCAGGAGCGCCCCGGTGACGGCGTCCTCGACCGCGACCTCGAGCACGCTGCCGGCCGCGGACTGCAGCACGACGCGCACGTCGCGGCTGCCCCAGACGGTCTCGACCGCCTCCGGACGATGGAAGGCATCCGGCGGGTAGACGGCCAGGCGCACCGGTTCCCGGCTGCCGAGCTCGCGCGGCGCCCCGAGGAGCCGAAAGCGCCCGTCGGCATCGGTCGCGGCGCTCGGCAGGTCGAAGGTCCCCGATTCGACGGTCAGGTCCACGTCGACGACCGGAGCCCCGCCTTCGTCCACCACCACGCCTTCGATCACGAGGTCGCCGACGCGACCGGCCAGGCGCACCAACGCAGAACAAACGGGCGGACCCGACGGCAGGTCGAGGACCAGCGGCGCGGCCAGACGACACGGCTCGAGAACCTGCACGCGCCAGCGGCCCGCCGCGATGCGCCCGACCTCGACGCGGCCCTGCTCGTCGCTGCGCATGCGCGGCATCGGCGGGTCCGCGCGCAGCGGACACGGCGGCGCCGCAGCGGCGGGGACCGGCTGCACGGCTGCCATGTGCAACCACACGCCGGGCATCGGCACGCCGTCCTCGTCGACGACGGTGAGTTCGACTTCGGGGCCGGCCGACATCGCGACGTCGCCGAGGTCGTCCTGCAGCACCAGCCCCTGGACCGGAACGCGCCCCTCGACCTCGCCGCGCACGGCGAGCATCTGGTGCTCCGCCTGCTCGGGCACGCGCAGGACGAACCGACCGTCGTCGCCGGAGCTCTGCTCGGCGACGCGCCGGGCGTACAGACGATCCGGCGCGGTGGCCAGCAGCACGAACCCGACACCCGCGAGCGGGGCGCCGGTCTCGGACGCGATCGCGCGGCCGCGGAGCACCCGCGGCGCCTCGACCGCGGGGCTCGCTCCGTCGACCCTGTCGCGCACCGGAGCCTCGGAGACCGCCCCTTCCCGGTCCGCGACGGACCCGACCACCTGCCGCGGCACGCCGTCGGCCGGCGCGCCGAAACCGGTCCGCCGATCGGGCCGCGCGGCCTGCGGTGCCCAGATCATGGCAGCGGTCGTCGCGATCGCGACCACCACCAGCGCCGACAACACGACGGACGATGTCTTCATGGCGATCAGGCCCGCGAGCAGACGGGCTGCGAACGGGGTGGCGACCGCCGCGCTTGTGGCCTTCGCCGCCGCGTGCTCCAGCACGTGGCGCCGGACGGCCGCGAGGCCCGTCGACGCGGCCATCGCCGCGGCGCCCGCGCCGATCAAGCCCGCCGGCAACGCGTCGCGGAGCATGGCCAGGCCTCTCGACAGCTGCGAACGCACGGTTCCATCGGGGCGATCCAGGGCGCGCGCGATCTCGCGGGGCGCGAGGTCGTGCTCGACGCTCAACCTCAGCACCTGCGCCACGGCCGGCGGCAGTCGATCGATCGTCGCCGCCAGGTGCCGGCGCAGGTCTTCGGCCTCCGCCAGCGCCGACGGATCGGCCGTCGGATCGCTTCGGTCGATCGGCCCGCCCGGCGCACCGCGGCCCTGCAGCGCGCGGCGCCGCGCGTTCTGCCGCCGCCAGCGCCGGGCCAGGTTCGCCGCGATGCCCATCAGCCACGGCACGACCGGGCGCGCCGCGTCGTGGTCCTCGAGGCGATCGACGAAGGTGAGGAACGTCTCCTGCACGACGTCTTCGGCGGCCTGCCGATCGCCGGTCAGCCAGCGCGCCACGCGCAGCAGGTCCGGCGCCGTGCCGTCGAACAGCTCCGCCAGGGCGCGCGGATCCCGCGTCGCGCGGTAGCGCAGGGCGAGCTGGTCGGCAGTCACGGTCATCGCAGGGACGTTCACCCGGGGAGGTGCCGTCGCTGCAACATTCTGCCAGATCCGCGACACGTGTCGGCGCCACGGGGAGGCGCCGCGCGCGCACCGACTCCCGGTCCCGACCTCCACACGAATCGTCGGAACGTCGACCTGCTGCGCCGCCGTTGTCGCCCGGCAACAACACCACGCCGACGCCGGTTGACGCGCCGGTGCCATCGCCGCAGCGTGTACGGGTTCGGCCCGGTCCGCCGCGGGGCTCGTCTTCGAAGCGGCCGAGCCGTGTTCTACCGAGCCGTGTTCTTCCGTTCGCTCCCTCCGATGCTGCACCGCACCGTCATCGCCTTCTCGCTGTCCGCCGCGTTCGCGGCTGCGCAGTGCCCGTTCACGAGCGTCACGACCCAGTCGATCGGTCCGAGCTGCAACGCGGCGTCGACCGGCTTCTGCTTGATCGTACAGACGCCGACGCAGGTCTCGCCGACGCTCGACACGAATGCGTGCACGCTCGACGTCGAAGTGTCCGCGTTCTCCGGCTGCGGCGCGACCGTGCCGGTGCGCGCGCTCGCGATCGGCACGCTGGCGACGGCGATCCCGGTGCCGTCGTTCGGCCCTGCATGCACGCTGCACGTCGCGCCGGACGTCCTGCTCGCGTCGACGGGCGGCTCGTTCCTCCTGACGCTGCCCCCCGCGCTGCCGCCGCTGTCGTTCGTCGTGCAGGGATTCGCGCTGAGCGTGCCGCCCTTCGGGGCGCCGATCCCGACGCTCAGCGACGGCCTCCGGGTCGATCTGCAGTAGCGGCGACCGCTTCGCGACCCGGCCGGCCCAGCGGCACGTCCGCACCCCACCGCGCTTCGTCGCCGGACCATGCGGCGGAGCCGACGCCGGCGTCGCGAGGCGCGCTTCAGCCGCGCTTGACGGCGCCGATTCCCGGCCGATCGGGCAGCGTCACCTTGCCGTCGACGACGACGGCGCCGTCGAACGGATCGTTGTCGCTCAGCAGCGCACCGTCGAGGTCGGCCCACTGCGCCAGCGGCGACAGCTGCGCGGCCGCGGAGATCGC
>CALKYL010000327.1 GCA_938003515.1 uncultured bacterium | reverse complement strand
GTCCGGGGGTAAGGTGCCGCTCATGATCGCTCGCGCCCGCCACCGCGCCGCGTCGCCCGCCGGGCCCGCGGTCCCGGTCGCCCCCGCGCCTCGCGGTCCCTTCCTCTGAACGATCCCCGCCGGGTCGGCGGCGGCGCGGTCGTGTCGCACCTCCACGTGAGCCTCACGCTGGCGTCGTCGACCCCTTCTCTGACGGACGCCAACCGTGACCGAACCCCGCAAGTGCAGCACGGGAGAACCGTGCTCCTGTTCGAAGCCGACGCCCCCCGCTGACGCGCCTGGCGTGGACCGTCGCAAGTTCCTCGGCGGCGCCGCTGCCGGCGCGCTCGCGGCCGGCGCGGTGCGGGCGCAGGACCCCGGCGCGCGGACGCCGAGCGAGCTGTTCCTGAAGGAGGAGCACTGGCGCGACCGCATGCAGGCGCCCGACGACGGCAAGAGGTTCGGGTGGGTCGTCGACGTGCGCCGCTGCTTCGGCTGTCACGGCTGCGAGGTCGCCTGCAAGGCGGAGAACGACGTGCCGCTCGGCAACTACATCCGACAGACCATCTACCACGACTACGAGAAGCCGACGGGAGGCCTCGCCCGCATCATGGTGCCGATGGCGTGCCAGCACTGCGAGGACGCGCCGTGCATCAAGGCCTGCCCGTGCGGCGCCCTGCACAAGGGCATGGGCGGCTCGGTGCAGGTCGACTACGACGTGTGCTCCGGCCACGGCGCCTGCAAGGAGGTCTGTCCCTACGGCGCGATCTACATCGATCCGGTCGCGAACCAGGCGATCAAGTGCCACAACTGCACGCACCGGGTGGAAGCTGGCATGGACCCGGCGTGCGTCGACACCTGCCCGAGCGAGGCCCTCTACTTCGGTGACCTGAACGACCCCGAGTCGTCCGTCAGCAGGATGAAGGCCCGCCTCGAGGCCGCGGGAGAGCTCGGCCAGCTGCGTCCGGAGAAGGGCACCCGCCCGCGCATGTGGTTCGGACACAGCGAGGACCGGCCGATCGAGGAGTTCGAGCCGAAGGTGCCGCGCGAGGGTGAGAGCTACCGCAACGAGGCCTACAGCGTCTACGAGTGGAAGCGAGGGGGAGCGCGATGAGCGCCGGTCCGGAACACGTTCGACGCGCGGATCGTCGCGCGTTCCTGCGGCTCGGGGCCGCGCTCGCCGCCGGGTCGACCGTCGCCGCGTGCGCCGGCGCGCCGGCGCGGCGGGACGGCGGACTCGACCCGGTCGGCAAGGACGAGAGCCTGCGGGTGTGGCGAGCGGGCAGGGGCGAGCCGTACGCCGTCGGGGACCGGCAGATGCCGGGCGTCTGCCTGCTGCCCGGGCCGAACCGCAAGGTCCGCTTTCCCGACCCCGACAAGTATCGCGACACGACGCGCGTGCACGGCATGTGCCAGCTGTGCTCGACCGTGTGCGGCATCACCGGGCACGTCAAGAACGGCCGGATCGTCAAGGTCGACGGCAACCGCAACGACCCGAACTCGCGCGGCCGCCTGTGCGCGCGCGGCCAGGCGGCGCTGAACCACCAGTACCACCCCGAGCGGCTGCTCTACCCGCTGAAGCGCGTCGGCCCGCGCGGCAGCGGCAAGTGGCGACGCATCACCTGGGAGGCGGCCTACGACGAGCTGGCGCAGCGGCTGCGGGACGTGCGCGCGTCGGGCAAGCCGGAGGAGTTCGCGTTCCACCAGGGGCGCAACCGCAGCAAGGACGCGGTCGACCGGTTCCTGCGCGCGTTCGGCACCAACACGGCGCTGAACCACCGCGGTCTGTGCTCAGCGTCCCGCCGCGCCGCGGCGCTGACCTACCTGTTCGAGAGCGACTGGGATCTGGGCGACTACGAGCGGTCGAAGTACATCCTGAACTTCGGCTCGAACATGTTCGAGGCGCACCAGGGCCACGTCGCCGGCGCGCAGCGCATCCAGCGCGGTCGCTTCGACAACGGCGCCAAGCTGGTCACGTTCGACGTCCGCATGTCGAACACCGCCGGCAACAGCGACGAGTTCTTCATGCCGGCGCCCGGCACCGACGGGGCCGTCGCCCTCGGCATGGCGCACACGATCGTCAGCGAGTCGCTCTACGACGCCGAGTTCTTCCGCGACTGGGCCAACTGCTCGATCGAAGAGCTGTGGGAGCAGATCCGGGACTACACCCCGGAGTGGGCCGAGCGCACGTCGACGATCCCGGCCGACACCATCCGCCGGATCGCGCGCGAGTTCGCGGCCGCGGCGCCGGCGGCGACCACGATGTGCAACCGCGGCTCCAGCGCGCACGTCAACGGCTACACCAACGACCGCTGCATCATCCTCCTCAACGTGCTGGTCGGCTCGGTCGGCAAGCCGGGCGGACTGTGCTGGATGTGGACCGGCGGCTACGACGGCGCGCGCTTCCCGGAGCCCGAGATGCCGCCGGCGCCGAAGGTCGGATCGCTGCTCGCCGATCCGCCGGAGTTCGTGCTCGCCAACGTCTGGAACAAGATGAAGGTGGGCGAGATCGTCTACCACTATCTGGCGCAGGACCGCGCGCACATCCAGGTCTACATGACCTACAACCTGGACTCGCCGCTGACGTGGCCGGAGATGAAGATGACGCGGAACGTGCTGCTCGACGAGAGCAAGATCGGCTTCCACGTCTGCATCAACCCGTTCCTGCCCGAGACCACGTCGGTCGCCGACATGGTGCTTCCCTGGGCCACCTACATGGAGCGATGGGACGTCGACGCGCGCGGCGCCTACAACCTCAAGCCCTATCTGTCGATGCGGCGGCCGATGGTGGAACCGCTCGGCGAGGCCAAGGACGTGCGCGAGATCTTCGCCGAGCTCGCGATGCGGATCGGCCCGGACATGGCGCGCTGGTATCCGGACGGCACCGACGTCCGCGCCTACATGGAGAAGCACACGGCCAACGTGCCGTACGACCGCGAGAAGTACGACTCGCCGATGGAGTTCCTGGCCGCGGAGGGCGCCTACGAGGACCCGGAGCAGAAGCCCTACTACGAGCCCTATCTGGAGCCGCTCGCGCCCGAGGAGCTCGAGGGCAGCGAGACCGACGGTGAGACCGGGATCGTCACCAAGGCGGGCAAGGGGATCGGCATCCTGCACCGAGGCGTCGCGGTGCGCGGCTTCAAGACGCCGTCGCGCAAGCTCGAGGTCAAGAGCGACTTCGTCCGCATGCTGGGGCGCAACGAGGACGTCAGCAGGCTCGCGGCGGTCGCCAACAGCAAGGGCAAGAACCGCCCCGACCATCACCGTGGTCACGAATACGAGCTGCCGGCGTGGCCCACGTGGACGCAGGTGAAGGAGCACGAGTCGCTGGCGGACGACGAGCTGATCATGACGTCGTTCAAGTGGAACGTGCACAACCACGGACGCACCGCCAACCTCAAGTGGTGCAGCGAGATCGTGCACAGCAACCCGGCGTGGATCCATCCGGACACGGCGGCGCGCTTCGGGCTCGCGGACGGCGACTTCGTCAAGCTGAAGGGCTATCGCAGCGCGCACATCGACGACATGGCGCCGAAGATCGGTCTGGGCCGGGGCGAGGTCGACGGCGAGCTGTCGCTGCCGGTGTACGTGACCCGCGCCGTGCATCCACGCGCGATCGCGATCAGCAACTCGCTCGGCCACTTCGCCTACACGTCGGTGGCCCAGGCGCGGCGGAGCCGCGACCTGGACGGCGAGCGCGCCGGCTACGACGCCGAGGGCATGCGCGACGCCGACTGGGAGCGCAACATGTGGTGGCAGGACGACTCCGGCGGCGACCCGCGCAGGTGGGTCCCCAACACCGGCAACGGCTGGGCCCAGAACCACGTGCTGCCGCTCAGCCCGGACCCGATCTCGGGGCAGCAGGCGTTCAACAGCACGGTCGTCAAGATCACCAAGCTCACCTGATCGCCGTGACCGACGAGATCGTCCCCCTGGTCGCCTCGGCGCGTCTGTTCGGTCGGCTGCTCGTTCGTGAGCTGGACGTCGACACGCTCGGCGAACTGGCGCGGCCCGGGCTGCGCCGGGCGCTGGCCGACGTCGGCGTCGACGTGCCCGGACCGGAGCGGCTCGACGACCTCGCGCACGAGTGGCTCGCGTGCTTCTTGCACCCCGAACACACGGCGCCGCCGGTGCACTCGCTGTTCCGCGACGGCGGCTACAGCGGCGACGCCGCGGTCGCGGTTCGCGAGATCGCCCGGGCAGCGGGCCTCGAGCTGGCGCCGGGCGCGCGCAACGCCCCGCCGGACCACATCGGCTGCGTGTTGCTGCTGTGGGCCGAGCTGGCCGGACGCCGGCCGGATCTCGCCGCCCTGCTGGCGGAGCAGCACATGTCGTGGGCCGAGCGCGCGCTGCAGCCCACCGCGTCCCGCGGCCGCGACTTCCCGTTCTACGGCCCCGTCGCCGGCGCCGCGGTGGCGCTGCTCCGCGAACTCCGGCAGGCGCTGCCGCCGCAGCGGCGCGCGTCCGGCTGAACCCACCGTCTCCATCGCTTCCGTCCTTCCCTCTCCGCTGCCGAGGACGCCTCCCGTGTTCCGATCCAAGCTCGCCGTCGGCCTGCTCCTCCTCCCCGTCCTCGCCCCCGTCGCGCCGGCGCAGGACCCGCCGAAGAAGCCGCTCCGGCTCGACGACTGGCTCGGGACGCCCGACTGGCTGCGCGTCTCCGGCCAGCACCGCACCCGATTCGAGTCGCTGAACGGCCAGTTCCGGGCGAGTCCGACCCGCGACACCGAGGATCAGCTGGCCAACCGGAGCATCCTGCGCGTCGACTTCCGGCGCGAGCGGTTCGGCGCGACGCTCGAAGGGCTCGACGGCCGCATGTTCGGAACCAAGGCCGATTCGTTCGCCAACACGACCACGGTCAACACGTTCGACGTGCTGCAGGCCAGCGCGCGATACGACTTCGGCGACGGCCACGCGCTGACCGTCGGCCGCTACACGATGGACATCGGCAGCCGCCGACTGAGCGCGCGCAACGTCTATCGCAACACGATCAACTCGTTCAACGGCGTTCGCTGGGACTACTCCAACGCCGAGGGCTACGAGGCGGGCGCGTTCTGGAACATGCCGACGATCCGGCGGCCCTCCGACCGGATGATGCTCGTGGACAACGAGCACGACTGGGACACGCAGACCCTCGACTACCAGTTCTTCGGCGCGCACGCCAGGAAGCCCGTCGACGAACACTCCTCGCTGCAGGTCTATCTGCTCGGCCTCGACGACAGCCGCGGCGCCGCCGACGACCGGATCTGGACCGTCGGCGCACGCTACTTCCGGCCTTCGCGCCCCGGCCACTTCTACGGCGAGTTCGAAGGCGCCTACCAGTTCGGCGACCGCGGCCCGGCCGACGTCGACGCCCACTTCGTGCACGGCTCGGCCGGCTACACCTTCGACGCGCCGGCGAGCCCCCAGGTCCGCGTCGCGATCGACGTCGCGAGCGGCGACGACGGCGACGGCGACTACGGGCGCTTCAACACCCTGTTCGGCGCGCGACGCTTCGA
>CALKYL010000326.1 GCA_938003515.1 uncultured bacterium | reverse complement strand
CCGTAATCACCCGCGACCGCGGCGCGCCGCCGGCCGCGCCCACGCCGCGCCATTCGGTGCCGCCGCGGGTCCGTTCGCCGCGGTCCTCGAGCGGCATCTCCATGTTCGACTGCCCCGACGCGAGCCAGACGTCGCCGCACAGGACGTCGCGACAGCGCACGACCTCGTCGCCGCAGGACAGCACCAGCTCGCCCGCGGTGCCGCGCGCCGGGACCGCGACCGCGACCTGCCAGCGGCCGTCGCCGCGCACCGACGTCTCGACCGGTTCGGCCCAGGACGGCGCGACGCGCACGGACCGGCCCGGTTCGCCCGTGCCGTGCACCGACACCTCGCGGCCGGCCGGCAGCACCATGTGGTCGCCGAACAGGCTGGCGGGCCGGAACGGTGCGGGGGCCTGCGCCGCGGCGGCGGCGCAGAGGCAGATCGTGGTCCAGATCGGGCGCGGCATGCGCCGACTGTAGCGCGCGTCGTCAGTCGTCGCCGCCCGCGACCGCGCCGACCAGCGCGAGATCGCCGGGGCGCACGCCTTCGAGGTCGAAGCGCTTCACCGCCGCCAGCATGCGCAGAAGCGCCGCCGACAGCTCCATCGGCGGGCCCGCGTCGGCCTTGCCCGCCTTGTGGAAGCGCACCGGGTTGACGCGCGCGACGACGTAGGTCTTCAGGTAGGGCGAGCGGAAGCCGCGCTCCTTCAGCGCCTCGACGACGCGGCCGACCTCGGCGTCGATCTCGGCGAGGCGCGCCGCGTGCCCTTCGCGCTTCTTCAGGCTCGCCGGCAGCGTGCCGTCGGCGAACCGGTCGACCTTGCGCAGGAGCGGCCGGTAGGCGCCGCCGGCGAAGCGGCCGTCCCGCTCGTAGACGACGCCCAGGGTCAACAGCTCGGGCGCCTCGAACTGCGCCGCCCAGTCGACCTCGCGGCTGCGCGGCTCGCGCGCGGCGAGCTCGCGGGCCATGCGCACGACCTCGAGGCTCTTGTCCTTGAGGTTGTGCGCCTTCTCGGTGTTGAGCGCGAGGATGCGGAACGCGAGCGACTCGTCCGGCGAGACCAACGCGGTCACCTGTCGCAGCCCGAGCACCTTGGCGGCGGCGAGGCGGTGGCGGCCGTTCGGCGTCCACAGCCGGTCGTCGCGGCCGCGCACGGCGATGATCGGGTCGAGGAACGAACCGCTCTCCTCGATCTTCTCGGCGAGCCGCTTGACGTGCGTCGGCGACAGGTCGCGCTGGAACGGCGTCGGCTCGATCGCGTCGCGCGGCACCGCGGCGAGCAGGATCGGTCGGCCCGACAGCGGCTCGCGGTAGGCGCCGAGCGCCGCGCCGCCGAGCCCGGTCACCAGCTCGGTGAGCGGCCGCAGCTCGTCGGCGTCGGCGGCGAGCGGCATGTCGCCGACGGCGAGCCCCTGCGCCTCCTTGCGCGGCGTCAGGCGCTTTCGCGCGCTGCCCTTGCGGCGCTTCGCCTTCGCCGCCTTCGCCGCGGCCTTCTTCTTCGTCGCCTTCGTCTTCTTCTTGGCGGCCATGTCGTCGGGTCTGGATGCTACCGCCCGGCAGGCGCGCGGGCGCGGCCGAAGGGCCAGAGCCGCCGGAACGTCCAGCGCACGCAGCCGAGCGTGCACAGCCGGCAGTGCATCCACGCGAGCCGCAGGTTGTCGCGCACCGGCCGGAAGTGCGAGACGCCGCCGTCCGCCGCGCTGCGGTAGCGCACGCGCACCGGCAGGTTGACCGGTTCGACTCCGGCGCGCACCAGGCGCACGGCGACGTCGACGTCGAACTCCATGCCGGTGCCGAAGCCCGGCAGCGCGAGCACCGCGTCGAGCGGGTAGACGCGGAAGCCGATCAGCGCGTCGCGCAGGCGGTCCTCGCCGCCGACCTCGAGCGCGACCCAGAAGTGCGTCAGCCGGCGCGCGACCAGCCGCGCGCGCGGCGCGGTGTCGTCGTATTCGGGGAACGCGCAGACCAGCGCCGCCGGCTTCGCGCGCGCGGCGGCCACGAACGCGGGCACCGCGGCGAGGTCGTGCTGGCCGTCGGCGTCGACCTGGAACGCGTGCGTGTAGCCGAGCTCGCGGGCGCGCAGGAAGCCGGTCCGGCACGCGGCGCCCTTGCCGCGGTTGTGTTCGTGGCGCACGACCGTCGCGAGCCCGTCGGCGGCGAGCGCCGCGCACGCGGCGCGGCCCTCGGGCCCGCTGCCGTCGTCGACGACGAGCACCGGCAGGCCGTGCGCGCGCAGCCCGTCGACCACGTCGCGCACGGTGCGCGGGTTGTCGAGCGTCGGCACGAGCGCGCAGATCCGCACGGCGGGCGTGCTCACCGCGCGGCGCCGCCGGCCTGCTGGGTCGCGCGCCCGCGCCGGTCGGACAGCCGGCCCGCTGCCGACGGAGCGGACCGAGACGGATCGATGCGCATGCGGCGAGTGTAGCGGGGGCGGCCTCCGGGCTTCACGCCGGCTAGCATGCACGCCATGGCCGACGCGGGCGACGATCCGGAGCGCTACGCCGACAAGCGCGACTTCCGCCGCACGCCCGAGCCGCGCGGCGGCGGCGGACGGAGCGGCGGGCGGCGCCGCGGCGGGCCGATCTTCGTCGTGCAGCAGCACGACGTGCGGTCGCGGCACTGGGACTTCCGGCTGGAGGTGGGCGGCGTGCTGCGGTCGTGGGCCGTGCCGAAGGGGCCGTCGACCGACCCGCGCGAGAAGCGCCTCGCCGTCGAGGTCGAGGACCATCCGCTCGCCTACGCGGACTTCGAGGGCGTGATCCCCGAGGGAGAATACGGCGCCGGCGCGGTGATCGTCTGGGACCGGGGCCGCTACGAGAACCGCAGCACCGACGACGACGGCGCCGAGGTGTCGCTCGAGCAGGCGCCGCGGCGCGGCGCCGCGGAGCTGTGGCTCGAGGGCGAGAAGATCCGCGGCGGCTACGCGCTCGTGCGCGCCGGGCTCGGCGGCCAGCCCGAGAACTGGCTGTTGATCAAGCAGGACGACGAGCACGCCGACGCGCGCCGCAACCCGACCAGCACCGAGCCGCACAGCGTCGTGTCCGGCCGCACGACCGACGACGTGCGCGCCGCGGACGAGGGCTGAGCCGTGGGTTCGCGCCGGTTCGGCAACCGCGTCGTCGAGACCTCCAACGAGGACAAGGTGCTGTTCCCCGACGCGGCCCTCACCAAGGGCGAGCTGGTCGACTACTACGACCGCGTCGCCGAGCGGCTCGTGCCGCACCTGCGCGACCGGCCGCTCGTGGTGCAGCGCTTCCCCGACGGCATCGGCGCACAGGGCTTCTACCAGAAGCAGGTCCCGGCCCACGCGCCGGACTGGATCGACACCGTCGACGTGCCGGTCGCCTCGCGCGGCGGCACGCAGCGGCTCGTCGTGTGCAACTCCAGGGCGCCGCTCGTCTGGCTGGCCAACAAGGCGTGCGTGGCGCTGCAACCGTGGCTGTCGCGCGTCGACCGGCTCGACCGGCCCGATCAGCTCGTCGTCGACCTCGACCCGCCGGGCGACGACTTCGACGCCGCGCGCCGGGCGGCGCTGCGCGTGCGCGCGCTGTTCGACGAGCTCGACCTGCCGTGCTACGCGAAGGCGACCGGCTCGACCGGCGTGCACGTCGTCGTGCCGCTCGACCGCCGCGCCGGGTTCGACCGCGTGCGCGCGTTCGCGCGCGCGGCGATGGCCGTGTTGGCCGGCCGGCATCCCGACGAACTGACGACCGAGCAGCGCAAGGCGAAGCGCCGCGGGCGCGTCTATCTCGACGTCGGCCGCAACGCGTTCGCGCAGACCGCCGTCGCGCCGTTCTCGGTGCGGCCGCGGCCCGGCGCGCCCATCGCGCTGCCGGTGGCGTGGTGGCAGCT
>CALKYL010000325.1 GCA_938003515.1 uncultured bacterium | reverse complement strand
CGGGCCGGCTCAGCGGCGGGGCGCGACCAGCGCGACGCCGCCGCCGACGGCCAGCACGCCGAGCGCCCCGACGACGTTGTACCAGAGGTACTCGACCTTCCAGACGTTGTGCACGACCAGCACCGAGGCCATGCCGCCGCACAGCCCGCACGCGCCGGCGAGCCCGCCGGCGCGGCGCACGAACAGCGCGAGCACGAAGATGCCGAGCAGGCTGCCGTAGAACCACGAGCCGACCTGGTTGATCTGCTCGATGATCGAGCCGCCGCCGGCGAAGAACAGCGCCATGAAGGTCGCGACGACGCCCCAGAACAGCGTCAGGATCCTGCCGACGCGCAGCGCGTGCTGCTCGGTGCAGCGCGGGTGCAGCCAGCGCCGGTAGAAGTCGACGATCGTCGCGCCGCTCAAGGCGTTGAGCACCGAGTCGATGCTCGACATCGCCGCCGCGAAGATCGCCGCGATGATCAGGCCGAGCACGATCGGCGGCATGCGGTCGAGCACGAAGCGGCAGAAGATGTCGTTGGTGTCCTTGCCGCCGCCGACGGCCGCGCGCGCCTCGGCGCGGATCTGCTGGACGGCGACGACCGACTCCTGGTAGGCGCGCAGCGTCGCTTCGTCGCTGCTCGGCCCGCCGGGGAGCTCGGCCAGCTCGCGCATGCGGCGGGTGCGTTCGGCGAGCGCGTCGTCGAAGCGCACCTGCAGCTCGGCGATGCGCGGCGCGACGTCGGCGGCGGCCGCGCGCTCGACGTGCTCGGACTTGTAGAGCATCGGCTGGCCGTGCACGGCGTAGAACAGCCACATCAGGACGCCGATCAGCAGCACGAAGCCCTGCATCGGCACCTTCGCGAACGCCGACACGAGCAGGCTCTTCTTGCTCTGGTCGACGTCGCTGCTGGTCAGCAGCCGCTGCGCCTGGCTGTGGTCGCAGCCGAAGTAGGACAGATGCAGGAACAGGCCGCCGAACACGCCGGCCCAGACGTTGTACTTCTCCTCCCAGACGCTCGGCGCGCCGTCGCCGGCGGCGATCTCGGCGTGCGTCCGCGGCCAAAGACCCTCGTGGGCGGGCCGGACCTCGACGGCGCCGAGCTTCTCGGCGGCGCCCGCCAGCTCGAAAAGCTGGCCGAGGGCGAACACCGGCAGCAGGTCCCGCAGCAGCATCACGAAGACGAGCCCGAGGCCGAGCAGGATGACCGTCATCTGCTTGACGTCGGTCCAGATCACCGCGGAGACGCCGCCGACCATCGTGTAGGCGGTCGTCAGCCCGCCGATCAGGAACACGGCGACCTCGGTGCGCACGCCGAGCATCGCGCTCAGCGCGACTGCCGGCGCATAGATGACCGCGCCGAGCGCGAGGCAGCGGGAGCACAGGAAGATCAGGCTGGCGAGCGAACGCGTGATCGGCCCGAACCGGTCCTCGAGCAGCTCGTACGGCGTCAGCACGTTCCTGCTGCGGTAGTAGGGCACCAGGAAGATGCACAGCAGCACCATCGCGAACGGCAGCCCGAAGTAGATCTGCACGAACTCCATGCCCGACTCGTGGCCCTGGCCGGTCGTGCCGATCACGGTGATCGCGCTCGCCTGCGTCGCCATGATCGACAGCCCTGCGGCCCACCACGGGATGCGCCGGCCGCCGGCGTAGTAGCCCTCGAGGTCGGTCGCGCCCTTGCGCCGCCGCACGCCGTCCCACACGACGTAGGCGAGGAACGCGAAGAAGACGATCCAGTCGACGGTGCGCATCGGCGGTGTTCAGCGCGGCAGGCGCAGGTTGTAGCGCGAGGAGAACCACCACAGGATCAGCATGACGACGACCGCCAGCACGCAGACGAGCGCGTACAGCCGCGCCCAGCTGCCGAGCGGCGGACGCGCGGTCGGTGGTTCTCGGGTGCCGTCCGTCATGGGGCCCAAAGCGAACGGCACGGCGCCGTCCACGTCCAGCACTCGTCGCCCTTGCCGGTCGGGTCCGGGCGCCTATGCTGCCCGCGGGCGATGCGCGATCCGATCTACGACGACCTCAACGAGCAGCAGGCGGCGGCGGTCGCGCACGGCGAGGGACCGCTGATGGTGCTCGCCGGGGCCGGCTCGGGCAAGACGCGCGTCGTCACCCGGCGGATCGCGCGGCTGCTGCGCGACGGCGTGCATCCGCGCGCGGTGCTCGCGATGACGTTCACGAACAAGGCCGCGGGGGAGATGGCGCGGCGCGTCGAAGCGCTCGGCGGCGGCTTCGTCCGGGTCGCGACGTTCCACTCGGCGTGCGCGCGCTTCCTGCGCGTCGACGGCCGGCTGCTCGGCTTCGCGCCCGACTACTCGATCTACGACACCCAGGACCGCGACGCGCTGATCAAGGAGCTGATGCAGGACCTCGGCGTGTCGAGCGCGCAGGCCAAGCCGTCGCTGATCGGGCAGTGGATCAGCCGCTTCAAGAACGCGGCGCTGACGCCGCACGACGGCCTGCTCGGCGACGGCGACGTGCTGCGGCTCGTCGAGCGGCTGTGGACGCCCTACCACGAGCGCATGCGGCAGGTCGGCGCGATGGACTTCGACGACCTGCTGGGCAACTTCCTGCAGGTCCTGCGCGAGCACCCGGCGGTGGCCGAGCGCTACCGCGAGCGCTTCCCGTGGGTGCTCGTCGACGAGTTCCAGGACACCAACCGGGTGCAGTACGACCTGCTGAAGCTGCTGTGCCCCGCGCCGGGCAACCTGTGCGTCGTCGGCGACCCGGACCAGTCGATCTACGGCTTCCGCGGCGCGGAGGTGCGCAACATCCTCGACTTCGAGCGCGACTACCCGACGACGACGGTCGTGCGCCTCGAGCAGAACTACCGCAGCACGGCGAACATCCTGCGCGCGGCCGAGACGGTGATCGCCAACAACACGATGCGCAAGGACAAGCGCCTGCGCACCGACGCCGACGCGGGCGCGCCGCTCTTGCAGCTCAAGGCGACCGGCGCGACCGAGGAGGCGGCGACGATCGCCGACCGCATCCGCAGCATGGCGGACGAGGGCGAGCCGCTGGACCAGGTCGCGATCTTCTACCGCGCGCACTGGCTGTCGCGCGGGCTCGAGCAGGCGCTGAAGGACAAGGGCCTGCCGTACGAGATCGTCGGCGGCCAGACGTTCTTCGAGCGGCGCGAGATCAAGGATCTGCTCGCGTTCCTGCGCGTGCTCGTCAACCCGCTCGACGACGTCAGCATGACGCGCATCGTCAACGTGCCGCCGCGGGGCGTCGGCAAGGCGACGCTCGAGAAGCTGCGCCGCGTCGCCCTTCGCGAAGGCATGTCGCTGCGCGAGGTCGTCGGCGAGACCGACCTGCACGGCGAACTCGGCGCCAAGGCGCAGAAGGGGCTGGCGAAGCTCGCGGACGTGCTCGAGCGCGCCGCCGCCGCGTCGGCGCACGGCGCGCACGCCGCGCTCAAGGTGGTCCTGGACGGCACCAAGTACGTGCAGCACGCGACCGGCTTCGGCGACGCCGAGGACTCGACGCGCGAGGAGAACATCGCCGAGCTCGTCAGCGACACGGTGCAGTTCGACGCCGCGCCGGACGTCGCGCCCGACGACCCCGACGCCGGCGGCGGCGGGCCGGCCAACGGGCTCGCGGGCTACCTGCAGCACGTCGCGCTGCTGACCTCGCAGGACACCGAGGGCGACGGGCCGGCGGTGCGCATGATGACCGTGCACGCGGCGAAGGGGCTCGAGTTCGACCACGTGTTCGTCGCGGGCCTCGAGGAGGGCGTCTTCCCGAGCATGCGCACGGCGGACGATCCGGAGGGGCTCGAGGAGGAGCGGCGGCTGATGTACGTCGCGCTGACCCGCGCGCGGGTCACGCTGATGCTTAGCTCGGCGCGCGAGCGGCTCGTCAACGGCAGCCTCGAGTCGATGCGCGCGTCGCGGTTCCTCAAGGAGCTGCCGAAGGACCTGGTCGAGAACTTCGCGCCGTCGTGGCGGCGCTACGAGCTCGACGACGAAGGGTCGCTGAGCACCGGCTGGAGCGTGACCCCCGACCCCGAGGCGCTCGCCGGCCTGCAGAAGGGCGTGCGCGTGCGACACGACCTCTACGGCAGTGGCGTCGTGCGGCGCGTCGCCGGCCGCGGCATGAACACGCGCGCCGTCGTGCGCTTCGACGACGGCGTCGAGCGCGAGTTCGTGCTCGAGTACGCCGGGCTGCAGCTGCTCGAGGACCTCGAGTTTTGACCGGCGATGGCGGACCGGACGGCGGGCCGGACGACGGCCGCGCGCGCGACGAACTGCTCCGGGCGTTCGACGCGCTGCTCGCCCGCGTGCAGGCCGAGGCGCCGGACCTCGTGCCGGAGCTTCGCGGCCGGCTCGCCGAGGCCGCGGCCACCGCCGGCGCGGCCGACGACGACGAGGGCTTCCACGGCCTGCTCGGCGACAGCGCGCCGATGCGCGCGCTCTACGAGCGCATCGGGAAGTTCGCGAGCGCCAACGCCCCGGTCCTGATCACCGGCGAGAGCGGCACGGGCAAGGAGCGCGTCGCGCTGGCCGTGCACGCGCTGAGCCCGCGCCGGGACGGCCCGTTCGTCGCGGAGAACTGTGCGGCGATCCCGGACACGCTGCTCGAGTCGGTGCTGTTCGGGCACAAGAAGGGCGCGTTCACCGGCGCCATCAAGGACCACCCCGGCCACTTCGTCGCCGCGCACCGCGGCACGCTGCTGCTCGACGAGATCGGCGAGATGGCGCTGCCGATGCAGGCGAAGCTGCTGCGGGTGCTGCAGGAGGGCGAGGTGCGCGCGGTCGGCGACAGCAAGGTACGCAAGGTCGACGTGCGCGTGCTCGCGGCGACCAACCAGGAGCTCGAGAAGGCGGTGCGCGAGGGCCGGTTCCGCGAGGACCTCTACTTCCGGCTCAACGTGCTGCGCCTCGAGGTGCCGCCGCTGCGCGCGCGGGGGGACGACGTCGTGCTGCTCGCGCGGCGCTTCCTCGCCGAAGCCGCGCGCGGCGCCGGCCGGGAGCTCGCGCTGTCGGCGGCGGCGGAGCGGGCGCTCGGCGGCGCGAAGTGGCCCGGCAACGTGCGCCAGCTGCAGAACGAGATGCAGC
>CALKYL010000324.1 GCA_938003515.1 uncultured bacterium | reverse complement strand
CTGGAAGGTGACGACGACCTCGTCGTCGACCTCTTCGGCGTAGGCGCGCACGACGAGCCGCCGTTCGGCCCACAGGCTCGCGCAGTCGGCAGAGACCTTGCGCGGCTCGAACGGCTGGCCGACGCGCGTCTCGAGTCCGCGCACGATCGACTCGGCCGAGGTCGCGTCCAGCGGTGCGACCTCGACCCCCTGCGGCCCCGCCTTGGTGACCTGGATCGAGCGCACCGGCTTGCCCTTCATCGCCGCGACCGCCTCCTCGAAGTACAGCTCGCCGCCCACCGTCGGCAGCGGCCGGTCGATGCGCGTGCCGGGGTCCTGCGGGTCCTGCGGGTCCTGCGCCGCCGGCTGCGACGGCTGCTGGGCCGACGGGTCCTGGGCCGACGGGGCCTGCGGCGGCTGCCACGGCGCGCCCGCCGCGCGGAGCAGCGAAGCGCCGAAGAGGCACGCGAGCAACGGGCCGAGCGAGGAGAGCCGGGCGAGGCGCGCTCGCCGCGGGCTCCGACCGTCACTGCATCGGCTCCGCTCTGCGCGTGTAGTTCTCAAATCGCATGTACTCGCGGAAGAAGCGCAGCACGACTTCGCCCGTCGGGCCGTTGCGCTGCTTGGCGATGATGATCTGCGCCAGCCCTGCGTTCTCTTCGGTCGGCTTGTAGTAGTCGTCGCGGTGCAGCAGGACGATGACGTCGGCGTCCTGCTCGATCGCCCCGGACTCGCGCAGGTCGCTCATGCGGGGGCGATGATCATCGCGGTTCTCGACGTCGCGATTCAACTGCGACAGCGCGATGACCGGCACGGACAGCTCCCGGGCGATGCTCTTCAGTCCGCGGCTGATCGCCGAGATCTCCTGCTGCCGGCTCTCGAACCGACCGCCGCCGGTCATGAGCTGGAGGTAGTCGACGACGACCAGGTCGACCCCGTACTTCTGCTTCAGCCGACGGCACTTCGCGCGCAGCTGCGTGATCGAGATGCCGGGCGTGTCGTCGACGTAGATCGGCGCCTCGTAGAGCTTGGCCGCCTCTTCCTGCAGGCGCTTGTACTGCTGGTCCGTGATGCGCCCCTTCCGCATCGCCGAGCCGTCGATCTGGGCGCGGCAGCACAGCATGTTCTGGATGACCTGCTGGTTGGACATCTCGAGCGAGAAGAACGCGATGCCGTGGTTGGTGCTGGCGACGCGCTCGGTCAGGTTGAGCGCGAAGGTCGTCTTGCCCATCGACGGCCGCGCCGCGACGATGATCAGCTCGCCCGGCTGCAGGCCGCCGGTCAGGTCGTCGAAGTCGTAGTAGTCGGTGCCGAGCCCCGTCAGGCGCCCCTCGCGTTCGCGCAGCCGGTCGATCCGCTCGAACGTCGCCTGCAGCACCTCCGCGATGCTGACCGCGTCCCCGGTCTTGTCGAGCCGGGAGATCTCGAAGATCTGGCGCTCCGCCTCGTCGAGCAGGTCCTTGGCCTCGCTCTCGTTGTCGTAGGCGCGCCGCGCGACGTCGAGGCAGGTCTCGAGCAGGCGCCGCTGGATCGCCTTCTCGCGCACGATCTCGGCGTGGTAGACGACGCCAGCGGCGGTGATGACGCCCTCCATCAGGTCGATCAGCTGCTCGTGGCCGCCGACTTCCGCGAGCCGCCCGTCGCGCGACAGCTCTTCGCCGACCACGATCGGGTCGGTCGCGTGCCGGTTGTTGTACGCGGACAGGATCGACTGGAAGATCAGCTGGTGCCGCGGGAGGTAGAAGTCGTCCGACTTCAGGAACGTGACGTCGACGACCGCGTCGGGATGCAGGAGCAGCGCGCCGAGCACCGAGCGCTCGGCGTCGAGGTTCTGCGGCACGACCCGCCCATCGAAGTTCTGCTTGAAGTCGACCATGCAAACGCGGGCCGAACGTGCTTAGCGCCGCGCGTCGCGCGCGCAAGACACGAGCCTGTTGAGACCCTGTGAGCAACCGTGGGCGGAGCCTGGACAGCCGCCCGGCAGGCCCGCGGGAATCGCGCGGGCCGGCCGCTGGCGACCCGGCGCGCGGACGCCCGCGGCGCCGGACAAAACCTCACGGACCGACGACGCGCCCCTGCCCGGCGTCGCCGTCGATGGCGACGATGCCGCGCGCGGCGAGCTCGCCCAGCAGGTCGCGGGCCAGGTCGTAGTCGATGCGCAGCTTGCGCTGCAGCAGCGCGGCGGTCGCCCGGCGCGTGCCGGTCACGACCTCGATCGCCTCCTGGACCAGGTCCTCGGCGGCGCCGCCGAACAGCTGCTGCTGCCGGCCGCCGGCCGGTACAACAACA